>NZ_JACAEU010000195.1:0-33188 GCF_013388695.1 Fischerella sp. | reverse complement strand
TTCAAAATTCAAAATTCAAAATTGAAATCCCCACAATTAAAATTGGGGGCTTGAATAATGATGCTTCGCAGTTTCTTTTTTTACATAATTAAAATTAGGGGCTTGTACCCGAAAATAAATTTTTAATTTTTAATTGTTTCGGTCAATCTCTGCTGTCCACATCTTCAACAAGTTCCCAAAGCTCAAGGGGCGTAAGTTCTGGGGTTCTGGCTTGTGGAGTCGAGGAACCTATTACGCAAGCGTCGGACACATTTCAGAGGATGCAGTGAGAAAGTATATCCAAACTCAGAAAGAGCGAGAATAGTGGCTGCGGTGACAGATAGTGTAGTGATAGGCTATCTGTCACTTCGTCATCGCCTCGCCTTTCATAAATCTCCTGTCATTGACGCCCATAAATATCATAGCTAAACCGACCCGTACAATGCTTGGTTGTTATTAAACTAACTACTTTCCTTACTCCCTCTACTTCTCCATATCACTCTTGACCTTTGCAGAAGGCAGCGTCCCTACTCTGCTCTTGTTCGTACCCCCCACAAGGTTTATCTTCACGATTCTTAATTTGAGAGAGCGGCTGTTCCCTGCTGACAATAGTCACGCAATCCAATAGTCTAATTTAATGTGGTTTTTTTAGTAACCTTGAGTGGAAACACGACATTGTTCCCTACCGCTAGCTCTTTAAATATCTGAAGTAGATCGTAACTACCTGTAAAGAAAATGACTCTGAGAATTATTGAGAATTTCGACGGCAATTTTAATCTTGAACCACAAGCAAAAGAAAACCTCTTTAAATTATTGGCTGGTGAAACATTTTTAAATCAAATTTGTAGAAATTTGCACTGTGAAAAGGTAGAGTTTACAGAATTACTTTTTCAACCAGTTCCTTACAGTACAGCTACTCCTAAAGGAATGCCAGCAGAATTTGAAAAATATCATGAATCTAATGAGTATGTCATTGTTAACGTACCACCTAATTTCATGTTTATAGCTAAAATCTTCCAGCCTAGTCGCCTTTGTGCGATTTATAGAAAAATAGGATAAACGCGAATCTAAAACTTTATCTTCAGAAGAAAACTTTGGCGCTCAACACAATTCAATCCGTCTATAACGACTTCTTTACTAGTTTTTTAAATTGTAACTATTGAACTAAACTTATGACCACTGAAACAAATATTCCGCCTTTAGCAAGTCTAGAATATATTGCTTACATTGACGAAGACGGGCAATTACCTGAACAACTGCAAGGAAAAATTGGAGTATACGCGATTTTTGACCAAAAACAAGTACTGCAATATGTGGGATATTCTCGTGATGTCTATCTCAGTCTCAAACAACACTTAGTGCGTCAACCACAAAAATGTTATTGGGTGAAAGTCCAAACGATTGAACGCCCCAGCCGCACAGTATTGGAAAATATTGAGAAGGCGTGGATTGAAGAAAATGTCAGTGTGCCTGTGGGAAATAGTGATGATAAGGAAAAATGGACGCAGCCAATAAATGCTAAAGCGGTAATGACTGCTGAAGAACAGGCAAATTATGAAAATCCTGCTAATGATGAAATGGCGAAAATCAAAATTGTTAAAAATGTAGCGCGAAGAGTGGAGGCAGAGATTTTAAAAGTGTTAGAAGTTCGGGGTTTGCAAACGCAAATTCGTTTTCATCCAAAGTTGAAGGAAGAAGGATTACTTGATTTGAAATAAATCTGCTTCAATTTAAAGATTGAAAAGAGGAGCCAAGTCAAGAATAAATCCGGTTAATACAGATTCTCCTGATAAATTGGGTGGGATTTGTTCGGAAAAGTAGAGGGTTTCTACATCTTGATTGGGGCGGTAAATTTCTACTAAGGGAGTTTGGGGATCAATTAACCAACCTAAGCGAAGTCCGTTGGCGAGATAATCGCGCATTTTGGTTTGTAATTTTGGCAAGCTATCGGTTTCAGAACGCAGTTCAATTACAAAGTCTGGACAAAGAGGAGGAAAACCTCGTCTGTCTTCAACAGACAAAGCTTCCCATCGTTCCCGACTTACCCAAGAAACATCAGGAGAACGCTTGGCACCATTGGGTAATTTAAAGATGGTAGAGGAGTCAAAGACATAACCTAGCCGTGTATGACGGTTCCATAAGCTTATTTGTAGGTTTAGCTCTGAATTT
This sequence comes from Fischerella sp., assembly GCF_013388695.1. Taxonomy (NCBI): domain Bacteria; kingdom Bacillati; phylum Cyanobacteriota; class Cyanophyceae; order Nostocales; family Hapalosiphonaceae; genus Fischerella; species Fischerella sp. The sequence goes on along the minus strand of NZ_JACAEU010000195.1, from coordinate 31,040 downwards.
CTAATACCACTTTCTCCACCTGTTGGCGGCATGATAATTAATTCTCCTTCAGCCGTGAGCTCCATACGCCATTCTTCATTTGCCATGCACAGATGATAAAATTGCTCATCTGTTAGAGCCACACTGGGAGGGACATTGAGGGTAATAGTTTGCATCAGGGATAATAAGAAAGGATTTTTGGCTCAGCCAGGGTGATTTTATTTTATCCCACACATATTTACGGCAGATTGCACAGGCTGCTTTTGCTTCTTCTGTTTGAGGATTTTGAAAGATGGGATGATAGCGAGGGCGATCGCATTCTGCCCATCTCTGGTACAGTCGGAAGTTGCCAGATAGCCTTTTTATTTGCCTGTTAGGAAGTGTAAGTTTCCTAACAATAAGCAAAATTACGGTAGTAGTTGAGTTCCAATGGCGGCAAGCATCCTGCTTATTTTTGATCTATCGATTGGCAGGATACCTGTTTCACAGACAACTTGAGAAAAGTTACACATCGCGCTAGTCTTCATAATCGTGACTGCAAGCTGTCAATTCAGGCAATGACGAATCAATTCTTCCCGCAAATTCCTTCCTGCACTTGGAGTCGTCCCATAGGTTTAGGCTGGGACAAACCCTACACTGTCCGTTACGCTAGCAATATTGATGATGGCCCTTGGCACGGAATGCCTTTAGGTGGTTTTGGTGCAGGTTGTATTGGTCGTTCTTCGCGGGGAGATTTTAATCTGTGGCACATTGACGGTGGCGAACATACCTTCAAAAATATTCCCACCTGTCAATTCAGTGTATTTGAGTCAGATGGTTCTTCTTCTCAAGCCTACGCTTTGTGTACGCAACCGCCTGATGATGGTAGCCTTGCAGCTTGGCAATGGTATCCAACGACAATTAAAAATGAAGAAAGCAAGACAGACGGCATAACTGGTACTTACCATGCTTTGTATCCCCGTAGTTGGTTTGTTTATGAAGGGGTATACAAAGCTCGATTAACTTGTGAGCAGTTTTCTCCTATTTGGGCAAATAATTACCAAGAAACCAGTTATCCTGTAGCGATATTTTTGTGGACAGCACATAACCTGACAAACGCACCGATAACTCTCAGCATTATGCTCTCTTGGCAAAATATGGTGGGTTGGTTTACTAATGCCTTGAAATCCCCGGAAGTACAGATGCGGGATGATGGTAGTCCGGTTTATGAGTACCAGTCGCGCTTGGGAGAAAGCAAAGATAATTTCAATCAACTAGTTGAAAATACTGAATATATAGGCTGTATTTTAGGTCGTGTTGGCATTAATCAACCTGTCCGGGAAGGAGAGGGACAGTGGTGCTTTGCTACGCGCAAACATCCCAATTTGGAAGTATTTTACCACTCTCGATGGAATCCGGTTGGTACTGGTGAAGATTTATGGAAAAGCTTTGGAAAAGATGGTTCTTTACCAAATTATCTAGATGAAACTCCTGCAATTAAAGGAGAACAGATCGGAAGTGCCCTTGCTGTGCGGTTCACTCTGCAACCAGGCGAAACCTTGCAAATTCCGTTTGTTCTGGCTTGGGATTTTCCTGTAACAGAATTTGCGGCAGGAATTAATTATTACCGCAGATATTCTGACTTTTTTGGTCGTAGTGGCAAGAATGCTTGGGCGATCGCATCCACTGCTCTACAACAATACCAAACCTGGCAAGCGCAGATTCAAGCATGGCAACAACCGATTCTTGAGCGTGCAGATTTACCAAACTGGTTCAAAATGGCTTTATTGAATGAGCTTTACGACCTCACCGCTGGTGGTACTCTGTGGAGTGCAGCAAGTGAACGGGACTCTATCGGTCAGTTTGCGGTGCTAGAGTGCTTGGACTACCGCTGGTATGAAAGCCTGGATGTGCGGCTTTATGGTTCTTTTGCTCTGTTGATGTTGTTCCCAGAACTAGAAAAAGCGGTGATTCGCGCTTTTGCACGGGCAATTCCTACCAGTGATAATAATACTCGTGTAATTGGCTACTATTTCACTATCGGGGCAGAAAGTCCTTTCGCTCTCCGTAAGGTTGCAGGGGCAACACCTCACGACTTGGGCGCACCTAACGAACATGTTTGGGAAAAGACGAATTATACCAGTTACCAAGATTGTAACCAGTGGAAGGATTTAGGTTGTGACTTTGTTTTGCAGGTATACCGCGATTTTCTGTTCACGGGTGCTGACGATGTGAATTTTCTGGCAGACTGTTGGCATGCTATTGTGGAAACCCTCAACTATCTAAAAACTTTTGACAAAGATGGTGATGGAATTCCGGAAAATTCCGGCGCACCCGATCAAACTTTTGATGACTGGCGGTTGCAGGGAGTGAGTGCTTATTGTGGTGGGCTATGGTTGGCGGCGTTAGAAGCTGCGATCGCAATTTGTGATGTTTTGTTGACAAACCGCAGAGGCGTAGAGAATACAGAGGAGTTAGTAGAACAAAAATCTATTTATGAAGTTTGGTTAGAACAATCTCGTCCTATCTATGAAGAAAAACTTTGGAATGGGCAATACTATCGACTGGATAGTAACAGTGGTTCGGATGTAGTCATGGCAGATCAGTTGTGCGGACAATTCTATGCGCGTTTGTTGGGGCTGCCTGATATTGTACCGAGCGATCGCGCTCTGTCTGCACTGAAAACTGTTTACAATGCTTGCTTTCTCAAGTTCCATAATGGTCAGTTTGGTGCTGCGAATGGTCTTCGTCCCGACGGTTCACCAGAAAATCCTCAAGCGACTCACCCCCTAGAAGTCTGGACAGGAATCAATTTTGGTCTAGCGGCCTTTATGGTGCAGATGGGAATGAAGGATGAAGCAATTAACATGACAGCAACTGTAGTGCGACAAATTTATGAAAATGGTTTACAATTCCGCACACCTGAAGCTATCACTGCTGTCGGTACTTTCCGTGCCAGTACTTACCTGCGGGCAATGGCAATTTGGGCAATTTATTTGGTCAAGAGTCAAGAGTCAAGAGTTAGTGGTTAGTGGTTAGTGGTTAGTAGGGGCGGGTTTTGATAGACATTTTGTCATCGAAGCTCATAAGTATCATGGCTAAACCCGCCCCTACAGTGGTTATTTCTCCCCATCCCCCCATCTCCCACTCCCTTACTCCCCTATTCTCCCCATCCCCCATCTTTTTTGATCGCTTAGACATAAGAATCCGGTTTTCGTTGCAATTGCTTGTAATTGACTAATATGAATTCTCCTAAAAATGCAACTAATCTCTTGTGCATAGCTGCCTTTTTGGGCAATTATCCGTTGCATTCTGTTGGAGAAATGGTAATATAATGATTTTTTGGCCGGTTTTTACTGTCTTTAGGCGTGTGCCTCAAAGAACAACTTAGGGGCAGTTAACGCCTAGAGCAAATGTTTATGAGTTTTATAAGCTCAAGGCAGGAGTCTGCTTGTTTTAGTGATGTCAATTTTTGATTCGTAGCCTTGGAGACAATGTACGAAAAGCAACTTAAAAATTTAAAGGGAAAAACATGGTGATTAAAAACACAAAAAATCGTGTTTTTCAAAGGCTGCTATTGTGAAGCAAAAGCTCTGACCAGAAGAGTTTTTGCCACGTTTTGACCGCGACAGTGTACTTCAAAATATAAGTTAATAATTTAACTCAAATATCAGGGATTATACGGCATCAGGAATTAAACAATGAACTCGTACTCGTCGTTAAGGGTTCAGGGAGAGCATGTTTATACAACTAATCAGCATTCTCTCACTCCAAAAGAGACTATCCTCAGGCTTTTAAAGATAGTCACTGGAGACACAACCCTCGCATCCGACTTTAGCCAAGTTTGGGTTCTGCGTGAGTTTCAATTAGGTGACGATTTGGCTAGTTATACTCCGGATAGACAAACGGAGGATAGCAATAATGTTCTTTACCTAGTTTGCAAAGGCCGAGTGCGGCTATTAGGGTTTGACGCTACCTTTGGGCGAGAAGTGCCAACTCAGTTACTGTTGGTGGAGCAAACTTTTGGAGCAGACCATTTATTCTGTTATCAACCTTTACCTTACCGAGCAGTCGCTGCTAGTGCTGGTTTTGTGGCATACATTCGCTTGTATGACCTCAATCAGTGGTTGCAGCGGCTACCTACTCTGGATGATTATTGGCGGCAACTAGCTTGTGAGCGACAAGCGTTGATTTTCTTCAAAACCAATACAGAGTTACGCTCACATACCAGCCATTCCCTACGAAAGCTTTTACCTTACCTAGTCCAAACCAAAATAAGTGCTGGTTCAGCCTTGGTATCAGTAACTCCCCTTTCCCTGGGGCGCTTTTGGTTGGTGCATGGAAAAATAATCAGTTCCACAGCAAAAACTCAGCCACCATCAGTCGGAGAAAGCTGGGGATACCCCGATACCACAATCCCAGATTGGATTGCCAAAACGGATCTACAAGTATACCACCTACCTAAAGAATATTGGCAGTCAGATGATGCGATCGCACCAGAATTTTTTTTGGGCGGACGAGAGCAAGTTGTGAAAGCTGACACAGAAGAAGAGGACACGGGGACACGGGGAACTCGCCCCCCTCACGACCGCCAGGGAGTGGGGATTAGGGGCGACGGGGACGCGGAGAATTTATTAATACAGTCTCCCCGCGTCAATGAAACCACGTCTTCTGAGAACCCACACTCAGAGAGTCCAAAACCAGTGGAAAACACCGCAGAGATGGACTTTCCACAATTGAAAAACCAGCGTTGGTCAGCTAGCAAGTTGTGGCGTCGCTATCCCTTTGTTCAACAGCAAAGTTCTTCAGATTGTGGTGCAGCATGTTTGGCAATGATTAGCCTCTACTGGGGCAAACGTTTCAGCCTTAACACCTTGCGAAACTTAGCGCAAACAGACCGCATGGGCGCGTCCCTCTCAGCTTTAGCAGATGCAGCAGAGACCTTGGGTTACGATGCTTTACCAGTCAGGGCTTCTTTGAGCAAGTTAGAGTTGCAAACTAACCCTTGGATTGCCCACTGGCAAGGAATTCACTACGTGGTTGTTTGGCGAATAAAAGGCGATCGCGTGTTGATTTGCGATCCGGCGATCGGTAAGCGATCGCTCTTGCGTGAAGAATTTGACGCTAATTGGACAGGATATGCTCTGCTACTGTATCCTACTGAACGCTTAGACACCAAAAAGAATGAAAAAATTTCCTTTGGTGGCTTTTGGCAAGCTTTTTGGCATCACCGTCACCTACTTGGGCAAATCATTCTTGCTTCGGTACTGCTGGCAGTTTTTGGATTAGCAGCACCTCTAATTACTCAGGTCGTTCTTGACCGAGTATTGGTAAATAAAAGCTTGACTAGCCTCAATATCTTCGCCTTTGGTTTTCTGTTTTTCGGCATCTGGCGCATTAGTGTCCAAGCAGTACGCCAATACCTGCTGGACTATTTTTCCAACCGCATGGACATTACCTTACTCGGTGGTTTTATCAGCCACACGCTGCGTTTACCATTGCAGTTTTTTGCTTCACGTCAGGCGGGGGATATCATTACCCGCATTCAAGAAAACCGCAAAATCCAATTATTTTTTACTAAGCAAGCGGTGAGTACCAGCTTGGATGCGCTGATGGTGGTTGTCTACCTGGGATTAATGGCATATTTCAACTTGCGCCTCACTTTGATGGTGTTGGTTTTGATTCTACCGATCGTGCTTTTGACTGCCGCAGCAAGTCCATTCCTGAAAAATGTCTCACGAGAACTTTTGCAAAAATCAGCAGTGCAAAGTTCCGCGATGGTGGAAATGATCGCTGGTATCAACACAATCAAAACTATCGCTGCTGAACGGGTGATGCGCTGGCGTTGGGAGGAACGCTTCACAAGTATGGTGCAAGCGAGGTTTCGAGGTCAGAAACTGGCTAATAATTTACAGCTAGCAACTAGCTTGATTAATCACCTCGGTATGACAACACTGTTGTGGTATGGAGCGATTCTAGTAATAGGTAGGGAGATGACGGTTGGTCAGTTTGTCGCTTTTAATATGCTCATTGGCAGCGCAATCAACCCTGTTTTGGCGTTGGTGGGGCTATGGGATGAGTTTCAAGAGGTACTGATTTCTCTGGAACGTCTCAATGATGTCTTAACCACCCAACCGGAAGAATATTCCCAAAAACCGCTACTGGTGTTACCTCCAATTCGTGGTGATGTACGTTTTGAGCGTGTTTGTTTCCGTTACAATGCCGATGCAGAGGGCTACACACTGCAAAATATTTCCTTTCAAGTCAAAGCAGGACAGACCGTTGGTATTGTTGGTTTGAGCGGTTCTGGTAAGAGTACTTTAGTTAATTTACTTGCGGGTTTAAATCGTCCCAATAGTGGGCGAATTTTGATTGATGGGCATGATATCGCTAGTGTTTCTCCCCAATCGTTGCGTAGTCAGTTAGGTGTAGTACCGCAAGATGTTTTTTTGTTTGTAGGCAGCATTTTAGAAAATATTACACTGTTTGATGCCGAGATTTGTTTAGAACAAGCGATCGCCGCTGCCAAACTTGCAGACGCACACGCCTTTATTCAGGCACTGCCTTGGGGCTATAACACCCGTATTGGAGAGGGAGGAATGATGCTTTCGGGTGGACAGCGGCAAAGAATCGCGATCGCCCGTGCATTGGTAAGGAAACCACGTATCCTAATTTTAGATGAAGCTACAAGCTGCCTGGATACCGAATCCGAACACCGATTTCAACAAAATTTAGCTCGCTTCCGTCGCTTCAAACCATTTCACGTTCATCACGATACATATAAATCCTGTAGAGACGTGCCATGGCACGTCTCTACTCCCACCTATGAGGCTTGCACCACCTTTATCATTGCCCATCGCCTCTCTACTATTCGCCATGCTGAGTCCATCCTCGTTTTAGACCGAGGTATTCTTGTTGAGCAAGGCAATCATCAAGAATTAATGACAATTGGTGGTCTTTATTACCACTTAGTTCAACAGCAATAGCATCTGCGATCGCACTTATATCACTTAGTTAGGTCGCATCATAGATGAAAAAATTTTTTCAAAATAGCTAGAAAGATGTACTGCGACTTAATTTTCTTGAAGTTCGCAGAACCTCGTAGTGCCACATAGAGTCTATCTGCTACTTTTTTTATAGTTAAACACTTTTGATAGGTATTTGATTATATCACAGCTATGCTTTTTATAGTTATTTAATTATTTTACCATAATTTGGTATTTTTAACAACTATTTTCCAGAAAATATATGCCAATTTTCAAGCAAAATTAACAACAAGTTAACTGTAAGTTTGAAATAAAATGCTAGCTTGTAAGTCTATTTAAATCAAGGTTTTTGCTGGAAAAGCAAAGAATACGTATATTGCTCTAACTGTAAAAATCATCATCATTTTTTATGCCAAGTAAAGATGGTCAAATTGCTATACGCATATTCATATTTTTAGATATTTGATCAATAAAGTTACTGGTAAACTTTCCCAGTAGCTCCAGTAAAAACAAAGTTGAAAATCAATAGTAGGTGAGGGGCGAAACCCCTACTGTATTTAACACTAGTGGACAAAACTGAAGTTGTATAATAATTATTTAAATATGAAAGCATATTCAATACATTGAACTTGAAAAAATGCAAAATCAGCAGATGACATTCATGGAAAAAAATAGTATAAGTACGAATGTTGTTCTTGAACATCAAGGATGAAGATTTTTTCTTCGCTCTTGTAGGAAAAGCGCAGTATTACTTAAGATACTCCTAATATTTGTGTAACTTTATACAATAACTTGCCAGGGAAAAGTAATTGAATTAGGAGTGAGCCGAGTTTTCAAGAGGGCACAACTGCATCTACCAAGAGCCAAACGGAGACTTTTTCATACCAGTCATAAAGACATGACTAAAGGTAAATTTTTGCCTCAGTCACTGCCTTATCAAATCTAAAACCACAAGTTAGGTTTCCGATTTTAGGTCAGCTCATGGACAGAATCATCAGGTCAAATGCAGTCGAAACCTCAAGCCAATCAGAGAGTTTAAAAATAAAAGCGCAGGATGTGCATCCCTGCTACAATCAGGCTCCTGAAATGGCAACAGTATATGGGGGTAGTGCCGCTTCAATAGGAGCAGCTTTACCAGAACTACCCACAAATTTCTACACCGCAACGGCCACCACTTCCCAGGCAGAAATTACGAGTACAGGTAAATACTCTACACCTTTGCAGAAAGTGTTGGAGCAGCGGCCTTCAGTTCTTCCCTATCTTGTCTTGCTAGGTAGTCTAGCTTTTTTTGTGACTGTTGTAGTTTGGGCGTGTACGGGAAAGATAGAAGAGATCAGTCAAGTCCAAGGAAAATTCATACCATCAGGAAGGCTTTATCAACTTCAACCGCAGGATTTTGGCAAAGTTAAGATTGCGGTCAAAGAAGGCCAAAAAGTCAAAGCTGGTCAGTTGGTAGCAGAAATAGACACCTTGGTTGATGACCTAAAAGTAAAAAAGCAACGACTCCAGCAAATAAAAACTTTGCTGTATCAAACTCAGCCCAAAGCAGTAACTTCTGTAGCTATGACAGCAACAGAGGAGCAAACAGCCTCAGGAAGTATCGTTTCTCCTCAAATATCCTTAGCTGCCAAGCAACAGTTACTGACTCAACTACAAACAGAAATAACCCAGTTGCAAACCAAAATTACCGAAACTAAAACTTTGCTGAACCAAGCCAAAGCAGAGGTAAAACCAAAATCTCTCTATGCATCCATAGATGGGGTTGTATCCTCCTCAAACATCAGTAGCACTGGCGAGGTAATTCAACCTAAACAAACCCTAGGTGAAATTGCTCCAATTGATGCACCTCTGGTTTTGGTTACTACCTTACCTTCTCAAAAAGTAGGCTTTGTCAACAAAGGAGACCGAGTAAAAATCAAACTCAATGCTGATTCCGGTCATCTAGATGTGGTCGAGACACTACCAAAAGACCAGACTGGACAACAGGATGCTCACAGTAATGGAAACAAAGACATCTTCTTTGGGAGTGTTATGTCAATCTCTCCTAATGTTCAGCATGATGAGAAATTAGGCTGGGTTTATCGGGTAGAAGTAGCTTTGAATCGCAATCAAGCCATTAACTTCAAAGCTGGACAAACAGCTACTGCCCAAATCATCCATAACCGCCGTATTGCTGATATGTTCGTTGAACCAATTAAGGAATTGCAAAAAAGCGAGAGCAATTTATAAATATCAATTCCATCGCTCTTCACCACAACAACTAACAAACATTATTTACTCTATCCAAGGCAATGAACACTATGAACCAAGACATACCTAGCAATATTAGCAATTTAGAGAAAACACTGAACTCGGAACAATTTGATCAATTAGTTGAAGCGATTCTTGCAGGTAAGTATTCCTGGGCTTGTGTTTTAATGCTGCGGTTTGCGGGCTACAATCCTTTGCATTACATACCTTACCGTACCTACAACCGATTGATCAAAGAAAACTCACAATTGAAAAGAGCCAGTCAACAACGCAACGAAAATCTCAAAATTGCTAAGCTTCCTTCTGATAAAAGGTCAGACAGCAATCCGGCACAAAGCTGCTTAAGCAAAATTAAAGACCTTGCTTATCTTGAGGTAGTTGGCAAGCAAAAAAGAGAAATTCGAGGTGGCAATCAAGATCAATGGTTGACAACTCAAATTCGCGAATATCAATCAATCAAATCAGAACTCAAACCAGAAAGCACTCAAGATTTATCACTCAAATTCTGTGAATTTAACTACAATATCTCTTGAGTCAATCGATATCGAGGGAAAGTTGATTGAGTCTTATATCGCCTGCCATGCTAATTAAAACTATATGGCTTGGCAGGCTGATGAGGTTGTCTGCAAATCATTTTGGATCAAATGTTATTCGATTGTTGATAGCCACCTATGTAGAATATCAAGGGTCAGTTAAGAATGTTAAAGAGATGTTAAAGAAGGGCAGAGGGCAGAAGGATATACTGATATCTTGCTCCATTCTTACTTAACAAGAGCCTCTGGCTCTAATTCTCGTTACCAGGTTGAACCTGGTAACGAGGTTTTGAAGGCTTCGCCTCCTGATTATGGCGACTAGTGCAAGATGTAAACATACAAAATTTTTTATTAAACTTCCTGCATTGGGCCAATTTAGGTTTTAGTCTCCTATTCCTTCTGCTAAAGCTCTTTCTTTATGTATGCCGGGGAAGCATGCACGACAGTCGCACCCTACCTTAAGCCGCCCAGAAGGCGTCTACGTACTTCTACTTTCTGCCCTAAGGCAGTTAAATCTATTCATAAATTTCAATTTTTAGTTACTAATTTAGTTGTTAATTATTTGATTATTTATGTGAATAATATGCCAAAATGGCAAACAAATGATATTTTTATTGTATAAATTATAAATAATAAAACTAAATAGACGATTGACGTAAAAATTCATTATCAGGAGCAAGTAAATGATTATTTGTGACTATACAAAACAGATTAATTATTTTTGCAGTGATTAGTAATTACAGGATAATCCCTTAACTTTGACAGATGATGATGCCGTTGCTGTTGGTGGTTCTTTTTTCAAGGAAGTCTAAGCATTGCTTTTGGAAAGATGACACTGTGGTGGGTGTCGCTTTCTCGAAAAAAAGTTAATGCTTAACATTAACTAAGGACGGAAAATGAAAAAGTGACGGTCAAATCATGTTTGTGGCTGTTAGAACTTGTAGCTACTCCGCTTTTCTTTCGATAATTTAATCCTAAGTCCTCCCAACTAGGATTATCTCTACTTTTAAACTTGTCATTTGTACTGCAAGCAGTGGAAGCTTACAAAAATTGTATAGCTTCCAGTTTTTTTATCTCTTTAAGAAAGAAGAAGAAAAAGAAAAAGGAAGAAGGTAGCAATCAGTAAGCAGACTATTGTGTTGAGTTCCGTTACCTGACATCAAGCCACTTGAAGCGTCTGTGGAGCTTTTTACTCTCCCAAGCTCTTACAAAATTTATTTTATAAGTAAGCGGACATAATTAAACGTCAAATGCCAACTCATGAAATCCTCTCAGGGGGGGCTTTTTCCTTCTGCGTTCTGTCTTCTGACTTAAAAAAGAGGTGTAGGGGCATCGGGTCAATGGGCATAAGTTTTCTCCCCAATTCCCAATCCCCAAATTTTGTGTACGCAGTTCATGGAGGCTACTTAAGAGGTACAAATTAAAAGCGCCATGACTGATAAAGTTTTTGCCTGGCGCTTAGAACATTGTGAGTTTTAATTTGTTTGGAGTCTTTAAATTATGTTGACTCCTTTTAAATATGATGGTTTATGTTCAGGGTCTTTATATTGGCTGACCCCGTTTGAACAATTATTAGTCTCGCAGAAATTTTTGATTTTTTTGAATTCCTAATATTTTTTTTATTTTTTGTCTCTTTGTATTTCCGGTTATGTACAAATGTTAATGATTTTAAAGAAAAGTACGAATGCATTAGTAATATATAATTTTACATGTAGATGTGCATTGCTACGTGTGATTACGACAGCGTAATACATTGCAAAGTGATAGATATTATCTGCGAAAGTGCGATCGCCTTTAGTCGTAGCAGACCCGCTAGTTTTGCTGCTATCAAACATCATGCCTTAGATGAGTACTCATGAATTTCTGCAACAGAAATAAGTTTTACATATGGGAACCCAGCTGCGAAGGTGCTGGTCTTCCGCTATAGTTTTCCATGTGTTTTGCAGGTAATTCAGCTGTAATTGACACATTAATTGACACATGATTTAACATACGGTAAATCAACACATTACAAGACGTAAGTAATTAAGATGAAACATCAGGGTTTTTCCATTCAGCAACTAAAAACTTTTCGTCCTTATACTAGCAAGTTCTTCCGATATAATCTCCGTTTGCCTGTAGCACTAAGCACTTTGTTATTACTTGCTAGTGGTTCCATGCTTATGCCTATTGAGGTAAACGCTGATACTACTGACAAGAAAGATATCGCCTCTCCTCAAATGGCGCAAGTTCCTACAAATGGAACTCAGATTCCTGCAACCGGAACTCAGATTCCTGCAAATGGAACTCAAGTTCCTACAAATGGAACTCAGATTCCTGCAACCGGAACTCAAACTCCTGCAACTGGAATTCAAATTCCTACAAATGGAACTCAGATTCCTGCAAATGGAACTCAAGTTCCTGCAACTGGAACAGTTATTTACGTTAACCCCCAAACTGGTTCGGACGCTGCTAGTGCTGGTACCTCAGAGGCACAGCCTTATAAAACCATCACTTTTGCTCTCAATCAAGCCCAACCGGGTGCAACTATTCAATTAGCTCCTGGTACTTATAGTAAAGAAAGTGGGGAAGTGTTCCCACTAACAATTAAACAGGGCGTGATCCTACGAGGTGACGAATCTACCAAAGGTCAAGCGGTATTGATTACAGGTAGTGGTACATATATCAGTCCCACATTTGCTAAACAAAATGTAACAATTAAGACTGAAAAAGATAGCACGATAACAGGGGTAACAGTCACTAACTCTGATAGCCGTGGCACAGCTGTATGGGTAGAATCAACTAATCCCACAATCAGCAATAGTACCTTTACCAACAGCGTTCGGGAAGGCGTTTTTGTCACCGGTAAAGGAAATCCCAAAATAGAAAACAATATCTTCGTGCAAAACAAAGGCAACGGAGTTTCAGTAGCTAAATCTGCCTCTGGAGAAATTCGCAATAACTTGTTTCAAGACACTGGTTTTGGTTTGGCGATTGGTGGTACTTCCACACCTCTGATAGAAGGAAATCAGATCCTCCAAAACCAGGATGGTATTTATATCTCCGAGTCAGCTAAGCCCATCCTGCGTAAGAATGTCATTCAGAATAATAAGCGGGATGGTGTAGTGGCAACTATCAATGCTTTACCTGACCTCGGCACTGGTGAAAATCCAGGTAGTAACCTCATCCGCAATAACACTCGTCACGATCTAAACAACGCCACTAAGACAAATAAAATTTTTGCTATTGGCAACGATATCGATGTCAAAAAAATTGCCGGTCTGGTTGAATTTATTGCCTCTACAGTTGAACCCCCACCAGGTGGTTCAGTTGCTTTCAAGGATGTAGTAGTGGGTTATTGGGCAAAAGGTTACATTGAAGCCTTAGCATCTCGGAATATTATTGCAGGTTTCCCTGATGGCACTTTTAAACCGAACGATCCTGTAACACGCGCCCAATTTGCAGCTATTGTCACCAAAGCCTTTTCTTTAGCACCGAAACGCGAGGCCACTAACTTCAAGGATATCAGTAGCAAATTCTGGGCTTATGATGCAATTCAAAATGCTTATCGAGTTGGTTTTGTCTCAGGCTATCCCGATCGCACTTTTAAACCAGAACAACAAATTCCCCGAGTACAGGCGTTAGTCTCATTATCTAGCGGTCTGAACTTAACTACAGACAATCCAAATATCCTTTCTTTCTACTCTGATTCTTCGCAGATTCCCAACTATGCTACTGCTCAAGTGGCAGCAGCAACCTCAAAGCTGTTGGTAGTAAATTATCCATCAGTCAACCAACTAAATCCCAATCGTCAGGCAACCAGAGCTGAAGTGGCTGCTTTTGTTTACCAAGCATTGGTTAATTCCGGAAAAGCTGACCCAATTCCCTCACCCTATTTGGTGAGAGTACAGTAGGAACTAGGGTCTTTTGTCAAACTCTTAGATCCTCCCTAGCCCCCCTTAAAAAGTCCCCCTTTCTAAGGGGGATTTAGGGGGATCGCAACGTCACCGAAAAGCGTAAAAAGAGTTTGAAAACACGCCCTAACCACTAACCACTGTACGGGCGTAGACGCGATAGCGGCTTCCCGCAGGGTAGCATTTGTATGGGTATCTTTCCATCAAAACGAAATATCTTCGTACAAATGCTTCGCCCCTACCCACTAACTACTAACCACTAACCACTAACTACTAACCACTAACCAACAACTATTTATTTAACTTCTGTAATTTGCAGAGTATAAGGAAAATACTTATCTTTGTGGTAGGAACCAACCCAAAGCTGATAAGTTCCAGGTAGCCATTCCCCAACAATGCCAGGATTTTTACCGTTAAAATCGTCATTACACCAAGTACCACCAGGACCACTGATAATCAGGGTTGTATCCTCAGGACTGTCTACTAGTACTTTCAGATAGTCGAATTTTGTTGTGAGCTGTAGGGTGTGGTCTGGTTTCTCATCAACAAATCCGGCACACTGACCTGTGGGAGTTTCAGTTTTATTAACAACTTGATTTCCTGGCAATGAACCGCCACTCATGCCACGAACTTGAAGGGGGTCTGGGACAAATTTGAGACCGATACTGATATCGCCAAATATGGGTGGTGGTGTTTCCTCTGCATGTGCTACGGCATTCATTACCAATGCGATCGCCAACGTCGCTATCAAGAACGATAAGTTTATCCCTTGATTGATCACTTTACTTGGCATTTTGATTATATTTTTCTAAATTACTTTCAGTATGTTTTATGACACTTATTTTACACGCCGAGTTCCTAAACTGAGGGAAATTGCCCATATATAGAAAAACGTTCTTTATTTGTCACTATAGCTTCCCTTAATAAATAAAGGCGCATGTTCATGCGCCTTGACTCGATCTATATTCTCTATTTGGACAATATTATTTATCCTCAAGGATTATCGCCGAGGTTGAATATTAGCTAAATCGTCATTAGTCATTTGTCCTTTGTTTTTTGTAAATACAAATGACTAATGACTAATGACAATCTCCACGACTAAGTATGCGAGTTTAACGCTTCGTAGTTTAATTGTCTTCTGCTATTGCCTTAGCTAAGCGGAGCTTATCTAATCCTATTTGATGGAGTAGCAACCAAGATTGGATCAAGTCGGGGCCATGCATATCTCCGGTTAAAGCTGCCCGGAGACTACGCATAATCAAGCCTTTCTTGACGTTTTGCTCTTTTACTACTTGTTTAATAATGTCTTGGGCGCTGGCTTCGTTCAACTCCTGCTGATTCTGTAGCGCAACGATAACACCTTTAATAGCAGTAGCAACACCTTCTTGTTTGAGTTGAGTAGCAGCTTCCTCACTGAATTCCACCGTATCAGTGAAAAAAAGTTTGCTAATAGCGACAGCGTCAACAAGGCGAGTCAAGCTGGGCTGAATTAAAGTCACCAGTCGCTCTAACCAAGAGCGTTCTTCTCGTCCTCCTGTTAATTTATACCCAGCTTCTTCCCAATAGGGAATGACTAAATCTATCAGTTTATCTACCGACATCGTATGGATGTACTGGCTATTGATCCAATCTAGCTTTGCCCAATCAAACTTGGCTCCTGCTTTATTAACCCGCTCAAAGCTAAACTGTTGTGCCGCTTCTTGTAAGGTAAAAATTTCCTGAGTCGAATCTGGAGGCGACCAACCTAACAATGTCATGTAATTAACCAAAGCTTCGGCAGTGAAGCCCATTTGTTTAAAATCCGAGATAGAAGTGACACCATCTCGTTTAGAAAGCTTGCGTCCCTCTTGATTCAAAATTAGGGGTGTGTGGGCAAATTCTGGTATTTTTGCACCAAAAGCTTCATAGAGGAGAATTTGCTTGGCAGTGTTGGCGATGTGGTCTTCTCCTCGAATCACATGAGTAATTTGCATGTCGATGTCATCGACCACAACCGCAAAATTGTACAGGGGTTGACCAATACCATCTGCGGCGGCGCGAGCGATGACCATATCACCACCCAAATCGCTACCGCGCCAAACCATCTTGTCTCTTACTAAGTCATTCCAGACAATTTCCCGGTCATCATCAATTTTGAAGCGAATCACAAAGCTACGCCCTTCAGCTTTGTAAGCAGCTTCTTGTTCTGGTGTCAAATTGCGATGACGGTTGTCATAACGAGGAGCCTCACCTCTTGCTTTTTGGGCCTCTCGCAGCGCGTCTAGTTCTTCAGAGGTTGTATAACAGCGATACGCTAATCCCCGATCGAGAAGGGTTTGTACCGCTTGTTTGTAAATCTCCAAGCGTTGGGTTTGGAAAAAAGGCCCTTCATCCCAGTTTAATCCTAGCCAGCGTAACCCCTGGAGGATATTTTCTGTAAATTCGGGACGCGATCGCTCTATGTCTGTGTCTTCAATTCGCAAAACAAACTTCCCGTGATGGTGACGGGCAAACAACCAGTTGAATACAGCCGTTCTTGCTGTACCAATATGTAAATTCCCAGTCGGACTAGGAGCAATACGTACTTTAATAGTCACAGCAAATTCGCAAATTATTTATGATGGCAAAGCATGACCATTGTAGGGTATTTCAGAAATGGTCTTCATGAGATTAAAGATCCTGACTGGCAATTACCAATCTGCAACTTCAGAATCTATCTTATACTTTATGTAACTCAACGGGACCGACGGGGCTCGAACCCGCAACTTCCGCCGTGACAGGGCGGTGCTCTAACCAATTGAACTACGGTCCCTCAACTGGCAACTTTTTAATTATCCCTAACACATTTGAAATTGTCAAGCTTTTTTTGGAAAAAATCAAGAGTCATTTGTCATTGGTTAGTAGTTAGTGGTTAGTAGTTAGTGGTTGTTAACTATGCCCGATGCCCACTCTCCCCTTTCCCATTGCCACAGGCTGAACTGGTGTTAGATTTTGCAACACGCTCAATGGTAGTTTTTTATACTCTTGCTTTCATAAATTTTTGCTGGGCTGGATGTGAGGCGAAGGAGGTAAGCTCTGACTATGTTTTACCCAGGTAGGTTTTCAGCATTTGTCGCTGGCAATGCTTTATGATTTTTTATTTAATGCTGCGATAATAAATTTAAGAAATTATCAAATAATTTATACAACCAAAACTTTACACCAATTTTTTTTTGTTTTTGTTTGACAAGTAGATTTTTTAGAATTTCAGGTTTCATTTTTTCATACTCTGCTTTCAAAATATTTTTGCTTTCGTTAGACGAAATGACAATCTCTGCTTTTTGACTTAATTCTAAACAATCTGCTAGTTGCTGGCGTTGAGTAGCGGTGAAAGTTAAAGTCATAACATTGGCACAGCTATTTGGTTCTTCTAGGGCGAAGAATAGTAAATGATAGTAGCCAGTATCTGCTAATGCTTTTACTATTTTTTGACCTTTATGATCTTTTAAATCTAAAAAGCAAGATAACCATCTTGTTAGTTTAATATGCGTATCGCTCAAGACTGTTATCCACAACACCATTGGATATAGATTACTTTTAAAAATAAACTCTGTAAAATTGTTTTTATCTAAGAATTTTGCAATTTCTTTTTTGGGTAACATCGCCCAAACAGTTGGTATCATACCGTGTTGTGTATGGATTAGGTGTGAAAAACAAATAGGAGCTATCGGTTGATTTTTAGGCCAAGTCTTCTGCAAGCAAAGTTTTTCAGATAATGACGTTACAGGTACTAACTGTACAGGCTTTTGAGTTTGGTAATTAATACTAATATCGATAGTGTCACCATGATGTTTACGCTGCAAGTTCTCTAACACCGCTAATATTTGGTTAATATTTTGAGGGCGATCGCTTACTTCTTTGGCCAAACAACTCATTACTAATTGTTTTAGCTCTTGTGGGATTTTAACCTGAGGTGCTATTTTCTCAAAAGGAGGTGGTATTTCAAAGCGATGAACTTGATACCAGTCACCAAAGGAAGTACTTTTAGTTTGAAATGGATGCTTGCCTGTCAACATTTCAAACATCAACACTCCCAAACTGTAAATATCAGAACGCACATCTAATAGTTTGCGTCCTTCCATATGTTCTGGAGAACAATAAGGTAAACTGCCTATAAAAGACTCTGACATGCTTATTCCGGAACGCTCTGTTAAAAACTTAGCAATACCAAAATCGAGTATTTTGACTATCTTGCCTTTTTTGGCGTCTTCGTTAAGAAATATATTTTCTGGTTTAATATCTCGGTGAACAACTGGATAAATCTCTCCTTTGATGCTGACACCTTGGTGAGCACAATGTAAACCTAAACAAATTTGATGACAAAATTCCAAAAAATTTGATATTTTTAAAGACTCGATCTTGAGGATTTGTTTGAGGTTTTTCCCTTGCAGATACTCCATTACATAAAAGGGAACTTTATTTTCGGTAACTCCATAACTCAATACTCGGACAATGTGTGTACTTTTCCGGCCCAATTGAGCACCAATAAAAATTTCTCTAGCAAAACGTTGAGACATTTGTCGATCTACCAGATTCATTGACAAAATCTTGACTGCAACTGGTTTACCACCTTTAGCAGCGTCTTCTGCTAGGTAGACTCTACCCATGCCTCCTTTACCAATCAAATCTCTGATTAAATAACGATTGTTCAGGAATTTGCCTATGTAAACGTCTAAATCTGTTTTGTGAGTTACTTTATTGTTAATGGAATTTTGCAACATAAAATAGTTGATTCTCCAAAGAATTAAATATAATTGGTTCCAATTATTTAATTATTAATTTTAACTATAAAAATACCCAATCAATTTTGAGAATTAATCAGTTCAGGTAAACCTAAGTACAAATAATTATGAAAATTAAGTAAATTCATCTTGAAAAAATTGTAAAAGCTTGTAAACATTGTTTAACATATTAATAAAATGATTGATATGAGAAATTACACTGAAACTAAACAGGGAATTCACTGAATTGCTTGTTCAAGTCAGTGAATCTACTGATTAGTTATTTGTTGGTGGTTAGTAGTTAGTGGTTGGTGGTTAGTGGTTGGTGGTTGTTAACTATGCCCAATGCCCAATGCCCATTCCCTCACCGAAAAAGTTAAAAGTAAAAAGTTAAAAGGCACTCATAAAGAATAAATACAAAAGGGTTTGAAGCCCCTAAATTTATTTATGAAACAAGTAAAAATACTTTTTGAGAGACGCGTAGCGCGATCAAAAATGCGTCCATTTCAAATCCCCTTAATTTATTTATGGGGATTTTCTTTTTACTTTTTACTTTTATCTTTTTACTTTTTAATCTCACCCTCCTCCACTCTTCTACTCGCCCGCTTAGCGCTGTAAATTAGGATTTCTTAAACGACGTAACAACCTGAGCAGAGGTGATTCTATTTTGAGTTCAAAGGCTAGGAACTGGGTGCGTTGCAGGGAATTGAAATTATTGTCACTAACGAGTATTAATGAGCGTTGTCCATTAGGTAATCGAGAACCGAGAGTTAAGCCTTCGATATTATCTAAAAATACATCTAGATTCCTCAAATCTAACAGCAGTTTTTTCTGAACTGGTTTGATTTGCTTAGAGTTAACAGCTAGAAGACTGTCAATATTATGAATGTCTGAGGCTCCCTCTAACGAAACCTGAAACAGCGCAATATGAAATCCCAAGCCAGTAAAAGTCCGCTCTAAACTGAGAAAGTGTCCTTGATTATCCAGAGCTACTAAATCAGATAATCCACTAGCAAATTTTCCAGCAAACTTTAAAAATAAATTTACTGGTTCAGTTAGATAAATAAATTCTTTTTCTGCTTGATTGGTGAGCAGATTATATTGCAAAATTCGACAAGGATTACTAGTATTTGGTTTAGCTTCTGAACCATCTTGAATCAGAGCGTTTTCCGTGGCTGTAAATAATTTGTTTTGGTCAGGTGTGATAGTGAGACTTTCAAAGGCTAAATTGTTACGGATTCCTTGCTTACCGCTTTTATCTGGCAAATATTTATTTGGTACTGGTAGTGTTGTTAACTCTTTGCCAGAGGCTAGGGAGAATTCTTTAATAAAGGGATTTATCATTTGATCGGTATCACCTTCAGAAGAAATAAATACAGTTGCTTTGTTAGTTAAAGCAATGCCTTCTGGGTCGATGCTACCAGGCGGAAAGGTTTTACCAGCTTCATTTATTAGCGGAGTGACAGCAACAGGAGTAACGCCACCATCTTTGAGTGAGCCTTTACTCAAGTCAATTTTGAAGGTATAAAAGCGAGCAGCAGCTTTGTTGCTGCGATCGTCAGATATGGCATAATAAAGGTCATTATTTGCATCGTAGGTAATTCCAGATAACCCTCCTATTTCGGTTTTTTGAAATGAAAGACCTTTAGGTAAAGTTGCATAACCGATAAAATTTATACCTGTAATTTCAACGGCTGATGAACTTAAGTTGGAAAAGAAGAGGCTGATGATGAGAATTGGCAGAAAAAATAAAATAATTCGTGGAAATTTCAAGATTTTTTTGGTGAGGTGCATCGGTAAGAGTTGCTAATCTATAAAAGTCAACAACACGATATCACGCTCAAGTTAAAAGTATTTGCTATTTATCCAGCCTGGAAAAAGTTGACAAGCCAGTCTTTAACGCTGCGGGTAGCACGACAGTCATCTTCGTTATAGCGTTGGATTATTTCTAATAAGCTGCGATCGCCTGTTTGTAACCACCGATCGTACCAGTAAATACACTTAGCACCACTTGCCTCTGGATCGCGCCACTCAAACCCCAACCAACGAGCGATCGCTTTTAAGGCGTAGCTTTCCACTGGCAAGGCTACGCTTTGGGTTAATTTTTCATAAACATCTACAAATCGACTCAGAATTGGTTGTACAGAGGCGTGGGGAGTACGGTAAAGCTTAGCTAGCCGTTTGACTGTATCAAATTCGTATACACAGAAATGATAAATAGGTGCATCGGGATATTGCCCCATCAAATCCAAAAATTGCTGCCAAATTAATTGTTCTTCTTCTGGATTTTCAGCTAACAAAGAATAAAACTCTTCTGTATTAGTTTGTCTGTCAACAACCAAAACTCCTAACAAGTAATCCAAATTCAAATCTGGTTGCGCTTCGATATCAAAATAAAGCTCAATGGGGGCTGTATATGTAATATCTGGAGTTGAAGCAGTGACATTTAGCTGATTAATCTCCTTGGGAGAAATTGGCGGTGAGTTCTGCTGTTGTTGAGGACTGCTTAACAGTATTGCTTCAGTCGTAATGACATCACCTGTCGTTAATGCCAGAGTTTCTGAGTGGAAGGAAGTTGGTGGCAGGTAAGGTAAAATCAGGGGGCGATTTTCCAGTATGGATTGAGCTTGCAATACGAGTTTATGGGCTACTTCCCTGTCAAAACCAGGGAGATTTTCCAAGACAGTTGGATTTGTTTGAGCGAGAGATTCTACAGTTGTAATATCTAGTGTTTGTAGTTGAGTGTAGCGGACTGGTGTGATTCCTGGTATTAAGGAAAGGTGTTTTTGGGATCTCGCTTTCGCATAACAACTGCTGTACCAATGGCAAAGACTACAGCGTTGACGGCTGATAAAAATCTCTGGCGCTTCCTCTGTTTCCAAAGATTGAATCAACTCTTGGAGAATACCTTGCATCTGTGGTATCCATTTGACTAGATCCACAAGATAACTCGCCTCTTTGCCACGCAAGCTTAGCCAAGCTGATTGTGGTTCCACTTGCTGCACCGTTGCCAAGACTTGGGCGTGAAATGCCGCTACAACTTGATATTCTTGCTTAGGACGTTTTCCTAGTTCAATGCTAACCGGAACGTAGATCCAATCTCCAAAGCAAGATTTTCCGGATTTTTTTACAAGTAAATCAGGACGACTCAGCAATGTGTATTCTTTTGGGGATGAGGACGTGGGAACGCAAAGAGGCGGGGACGTGGTGAGTGTATTTGATAAATTCTCCGCGTCTTCAAAAACTGTGTTTGCTAACTCACATAATCGCCACTGAATATCAGAATATTGAGCTAGCAACACACCTTGATAAATACACTCTACGCCCTGCTGCATTAATTCTATAGTTGCTGCCTCTCCTCTTTGCCAGTCTCCTTTAGGATATTTGGGCCGGCAAACATTCCACTGCGTCAAAATAGTTTTTTGATGAGCGATTTTGTCTCGTTGCAGCTTTAGCAACAAGTCATTGGCAGTATCTGCTTGGCTGAAGTCACCGTGGATATCTAAATAAGGTCGGCGCTTGCAGCGTTGGTATTGCAGCAGTAGCTCAGCATTAATTAACATTCCTTTAAGCTAACAAGAATTAACATTCTGTGGGAGTAACTCAAACAACTAAACTTACTGTAAGTGAAAGTACACTCTTTTGAGTTTGAGGAGGAGTGGGAGAATAACTAATGACCAATGACTATTGACCATGACCAGTATCTCTGTGGCAAAAACCAGATTGCATCTCCATCGACAGCAATTCCCAGCTTTGGTGAATAAAACTTATTTTAACTACGGCGGTCAAGGCCCCATGCCCCAAGTGGCTATGGATGCTATTACGCAAGCCCAAGCTTATATCCAGGAAATCGGCCCTTTTGGGACTGAGGTTGGTGCTTGGATCTTACAAGAGGTGAAAGCTATGAGAGTAGCGATCGCATCTGAATTGCATGTACCTCCGGAAACAATCACCCTCACAGAGAATGTAACCGTTGGTTGCAATATTGCGATGTGGGGTATTGATTGGCATCCTGGCGACCACCTATTATTGTCTGACTGCGAACATCCAGGTATTGTGGCTATAGCCCAGGAAATCGGACGCAGATTTGCCGTAGAAGTTACCACCTGCCCCCTGATGACAACTTTGAACGAAGGCGATCCTGTGGCAGTAATTGCCCAGCACTTGCGTCCTAATACCCGCTTGGTAGTATTAAGTCATATCCTTTGGAACACTGGTCAAGTTTTACCTCTTGACAAGATTGTAAAAGCATGTAGACACAATCAGACCAGACTTTTGATAGATGCTGCTCAGTCTGTTGGTTCATTGCCATTGAATTTAACTGAATTGGGGGCAGATTTTTATGCTTTTACTGGTCACAAGTGGTTGTGTGGCCCTGCGGGGATAGGAGGTTTATACGTACGCCCAGAAGTTAGAGAAAGCTTACAACCCACATTTATCGGATGGCGTAGCGTCATCACCAACAGTCAAGGTCAGCCTGTGGATTGGTATCCAGATGGAAAGCGCTATGAAGTGGCTACTTCCAATTATCCTCTTTACACTGGCTTGAGAGAAGCGATCGCCGTTCATCAGCAATGGGGAACAGCACAGGAACGCTACCAGCAAATTTGCCATAACAGCGAGTACCTTTGGCGACGCTTAGTTAGTCTACCCCATGTTCATCTCTTACGGACTTCACCTCCAGAAAGTGGTTTAGTCTCATTTCAACTCACTCAAAATAACCCCCAAGTCCACCTACAATTCGTAAATTTCTTACAATCAAAAAGATTATTCACCCGCACAATTGCCGATCCAAGTTGTGTACGTGCTTGCGTCCACTACTTTACACTTGAGTCTGAAATTGACCAATTAGTTGAGGGAATTCAAGAATGGTTAGTGGTTAGTGGTTAGTTGTTAGTGGTTAGTTGTTAGTAGTTAGTAGTTAGTAGTTAGTAGTTAGTAGTTAGTAGTTAGTAGTTTAGTATTTATTTCACTCCTCCACTCCTCCACTCCTCCCCAGTCCCTAGTCCCTACTTCCCATATGGAACGTCCAATTTTATACTTAGCAATCACTAATCATGGTTTTGGTCATGCTACTCGTACCGCAGCTGTTGCAGCGACTATTCAAAAGTTATGTCCAGAAGTTCTGCTAATTGTGGTGTCCACTGCTCCAAGGTGGTTGCTAGAGTCTTATATTGAAGGCGATTTTATCCATCGTCCGCGTGGATTTGATGTGGGTGTAGTGCAAAAAGATAGCTTGACAATGGATAAAGCAGCGACGTTGGAAAAGTTGCTGGAAATTAAGAAAAATCATCGCTCTATCATCGCATCGGAAGTTAATTTTATCCGTCAAAACCGCGTTCATTTCATTTTGGCAGATATTCCTTTCCTAGCTGCCGAAATAGGCAAGGCTGCGGGTATTCCCTGCTGGATGATGAGTAATTTTGGCTTTGATTTTATTTACCGAAATTGGGATGATACTTTTACCGAAGTTGCTGATTGGATCAGTTCTTGTTACAGCAAGTGCGATCGCCTATTTCGTCTTCCCTTTCACGAACCGATGGCAGCTTTCAGAAATATCACGGATGTCGGTCTAACTGGCGGTTCTCCTCGTTATTCTGCTGATGAAATCCGATCCACTTGGAGAATTACTGCGCCAGTAGAAAAGACGATTTTACTTACATTTGGTGGCTTGGGTTTGCAGCAAATTCCATATCATAACCTCCAGCAATTTCCCGACTGGCAATTTATCACGTTTGACAAATTAGCTCCAGATTTACCTAATTTAGTTAAAATTGGCGATCAAAAATATCGTCCTGTTGATTTGATGCCCATTTGCGGACGAGTTGTTTCTAAACCTGGTTTCGGTACTTTTTCTGAAGCCACTCGTCTTGATTTACCAATTGTTTCAGTCACCCGTGATGATTTTGCCGAAGCAACTTTTTTGTTAGAAGGTATTTCTAATTACAACAAACATCAAATTCTTACCCCATCAGAGTTGTTTGATGGTACTTGGGATTTTTTACTGCAACCACCCCAGCAACCACGGTTTCTAGAACCGATTGCTAAGAATGGTAATGAAGCTATTGCCCATGAAGTTATTAAGTATTTTGATGTAATGTAAATGTTGGTTGTTGTTTGTTGGTTGTTGTTTGGAATAACCAACAAACACCAACAAACAACAATCCTCTGCCCTGAAAGAGCGGAGGATTTTTATCAAAAAGTAGATGTCCCTGATGATTCTGTAGATACTGAAAGTGAGTAAAACCACTCACAATCACCTTATCAGTCTAACGAGCAACCTGTAGCAGAACAACCGTAATTTCCACTAGAGAAAAATCAGTATTAAAGCACTTCATCCGTATTTACCGAAGGTTTTGATAAAAGTAAGGAAATAGGTAAGGGAGAACGCAACACCCTACTCTCTTTGGGAATGAGGATTAGGAGAAAAGGATTATGATGCTAGGAGTAAAAATTATAAATTTTTATAATCTATTATTTAGAAAGTGTAAGCCCTGAGATTCATCAGTAGGTTATTTCATCATTTATTATTCATAATTTATATGACTCACTACCAAAAGCTACTCAGAATTTCCACCACTGGCAAATCTTTACACAACATCACCTCTAAAATAGAAGCGATAGTGGCAGAATCGGGAGTTGAAACAGGCCTGTGTACATTGTTTTTACGCCACACTTCTGCCAGTTTGCTGATTCAAGAAAACGCAGATCCAGATGTACTAAAGGATCTAGCACACTTTATGGCAAAACTCGTGCCAGAATCAGCCCAGTATATTCACGATACAGAAGGGCCAGATGATATGCCAGCGCATATCCGTACTGCCCTCACCCACACATCAGAAAATATTCCTATTAATAGAGGTCATCTAGTTCTGGGAACTTGGCAGGGAATTTATATTTGGGAACATCGCCAACATAGTCATAATAGAGAATTGGTTGTCCATATTTCTGGATAAACACAGTTATTAGTTGCTAGTTGTTGATTGGTAGTTAACCGAAATAACCAACCATCAACAAACAACAAACAACAAACAACAAACAAAAAATGAAAATTGTCGATTTAATCGCCTGGTTTGAAGAATGGGCAAATCCCGCTTGGCAAGAAAGCTGGGATAATTGTGGCTGGCAAATTGAACCAGGAGTGTTACAGGAAGAAGCACGGGTACTGATTTGTTTAACGCCGACTCTGGCGGTGATGCAGGAAGCGATCGCCCATCAAAAAGCTGGTATCCCTGTAAATCTGATCTTTGCCCATCATCCCCTGATTTTTAGTCCGCCTAAGTCTTTGCGTAGTGGCAACCCGATCGCGGAGATGGCGCGGTTAGCCTTTATCCATAATATTGGTATTTACAGCGCCCACACCAATTTCGACCAAGTCCAAGATGGCACTGCCGATGTTTTAGCTCAAATTTTGGAACTCCAGCAAGTCTCTCCAATAGTACCAACGCAACCAGGCTTGGGATATGGACGTGTTGGTTTCCTAAAATCGTCTTTGGCATTGAAAGAGTTACTGGCGACAATTCAATCTCGACTTGCCCCCCCTGCTTTGATTATTTCCCCAACAGCAGATTTAGAGCAAAAACTTGACAAAATAGCAGTTTTAGGAGGTTCGGGTGCTAGTTTTATTTCGGCAGTAGTAAAAACTGGTGCTCAAGCTTATCTGACTTCTGATTGCAAGTTTCATCAGTTTCAAGAAAGCCGCGATCGCGATCTGATTTTAATTGATGCCGGACATTATGCCACCGAACGCCCTGCGTGCGATCGCTTGGTGCAAAAGTTCCGCGCTTTAAATCTAGACTGGGTGCAGTTGAGTCAACAAGATGAGGATTTTCGGTTATTTGTTCAATGATTCTTTTAAAAGACACAGATGCCCGACTTTTTAGAGAAGTTGGGCATCTTGTTTATCATGATGCTCCATTTTCAAGAATCTTGCGATCGCACTCCAACTTCAGACGAATTTTTCACTCTCCTTTCAAGTATTTTGCACTTGCAGTTTGACTATGATTGCCGTTGCACGTAATAAAAGTAACAAAGATCAGAAACACTACACTGTTATTTAGTAATCACACTTAATTAAATAGATAATAAAAATACATAATTTTTATCACAATTGCAGCGAAAGCCAAAGAAAACCTTGTATTCTTTATCAATAGATTTACTAATGTTAAGGCTTCTGCCAATAGCGAATTTTATTTTTAATAAGTGTGATTTTCATCACATATAAATAGAAAGCACAATCACTAATACTTCCTGATCTGCATCAATTCAAGAAAGGTTGAGATATTCCACAGTGGAGGAAACAATCGCCAACTATGATCTAATCACAATGATTCGCGCACTCGTTGAATCTGCTTTTCAAACAGGATATCTTAGTGTTGAATCCGAGGGTCTTCTCCATCAAATGCTGGCAACAAAGATCTATCAGCCAGAGGATTTGGCTGCTCTTTCAGCACTTTTAGATGCTGTTCGCGCGGGTCAAATCAAGCGGGAAGCTTCCTCAAATCTAGTCATGGAATTTCCTAAATATAACAAGAGAAGCTGATACTTACAAAACAAAATTAGTCAAGAAGAGGCAGCGCACACAGTCTTGGAGGTTTACACGCCAGGTGACGCTAGGTACTACCCTGCACTCCCAGCGCGCAGCGACTTCCCGTAAGGTAGCCGTCCACCTCATGAGTGACTGCCGTTCCATAGTCGAGAGTCCAAATTTTAGAGTGACTTTTGACTTTTTAGGCATTGTTGTTTAAAACGATGAAGGTCACAAGAGAATAAGCTAAGATCATTTACGTAGGGGTAAAAGTAAAGCCGAGTCCCCAGACTTCCCAGCAATGCCAATGAATACAAGTAGGCAACTTAAACAACCGCAACCAAAGCTTGTTTTGGAGTATATTTTATTACATAATGGTACTAAGGACTCACCTGCAATTACTAACCTGGCCAGGCCAACTCCTGAATTATGTGATTTCTATGAGGTATACATTCCCTGAATGACCTCAAAAGGTAAATTTCAACTGGTGCAGTGAACATAACCAGACTTTGTGACCCAAGATTTCCATAAAATTAAACAGATAACTGCAAGCAAGTCTTGGGCTTGGGTCAGGGAAAGCACTTTCAAGGTTAATTTTACAAACCTGTAACGGGTGCTATCTATTGGGGGTAAAACCCAAATGTTGACAGATTTAACTAGATTTAAAAAGGCAGAAGCTGTAAATGCTACACCGCAAGATTTATCAACTATGTTGCGATGGGCGGGAAGTATGTGTGTTCTTGCGGGACCAGCAACGCTGGATTGAACGCGCCCGCATCATCGATATAGAGGGAGATTTAGTTACCCTGCGCTATGAAACAGATGAAGATGATGAAATCTGTTCTTGGGAGGAGATGGTTCGCCTCGAAAGTATTGGCGCTATTACCCAAAAATTAGCTTCCGTGCCACGTGGCAATGTTGAGCCTCTCCTGACTGAAGAGTGTCCTGAAGCAGAGCGCATTCGCAATCGCTATACTGACTCTAATCCAGACTAAGTAGTTATTGGTTAGTGGTTAGTGGATAGTGGTTAGCAGACCTACTAACTACTAACTAATGACTATTGACTATTGACTATCATTTGCACGCTCAAAAGCAGGACAGTAACCATCCAGAGTTACTTTAAAGTTATATAAAGGGGACGCGGGATTCCAACACCGTTGTCCCCTTTGATGTCGGCATGTTCCGCAACAATCTACATCAGACCACATATAGCGATCGCTACTTTGATTGAGAAGTTCTCGTTGTGATAATCCCCGCAAGACGAGTTCTTCTCCCTGCCAACGGGCTTCAATTAAGCCTGTGTCTGCAAATTGTCGCCAGCGGGGATCAGCAATAATCGCATCTGGAAGGGTAATATTTACTACGGTTTCCAGTTCCGTAAGTTCGCCTTCATAGTTAGTCTCTGGTGCAACTGGTTGCAAAAATGTTTCGCCAATAGGAAGTTCTACCAACGTACCCACAGCTGGAGAATGTACGTGATAACGGTTTTGCAGTTCATCTAAGCTAGTCAAGTCTGCCAAGTAGGTAGGAGAAGCGTGAACAAAGATGATGTGCTGGGGTCGCAAATTATGTATTAATTGGGTAGTACCAGGGCCATCACTATGTTGGGCCAAAAGATAGGTTTCTACAGTAATAATCCCTGGAAATTGATCGGTATTAATTTTTATGTCAGTTTTTTCTGGTAGGAGGATCAGCCAAGGGCCAGTGTCGGGTTGGCAGTACTCGTTAAGGTCTTGTGTGGAGTCAGTGAGGACAATGCAAGGGAACTTACCAACATTTTCACGCTGTTGTGGCTGCAAACGTCGCACCCGGGGACGTATCCGTTCATCCCAAAACAACGGCTGATGGCGGGCAAAATTCTGCACTGAGGGAGGGAAGTGGGATAGTAATTCCAAGTAAGCATCGCAGCCAGTAGCGACAGCACCGTTAACCCAGATATCGAGGTCGCGTCCCGTAAAGTGGTGATGGCTGCGTAAAAGCATCAGCAGTTCTTGACCAAGCCCTAAAGCAGGTGTGGGCATGAGTACAGAATAACGGTCGGCGATCGCCCGATTAATTCGTTCTGCAAGTTGATTTTCTTGATTGCGGCGATGGGGATGGCGGGAAGTGCCATAAGTACCTTCAATAATTAGCACATCCAACTCTAATCCCCGCAATTCCTCTAAACGCAAACCCTCCACTAACCGCGAGTTAGATAAGAAAAAGTCTCCGGTATAAAGCAGCTTGTAGGTGCGCTGTGGAGTAGTGTAAGTGAGCAGCATTGCCACAGCGCCGGGTAAATGCCCAGCCGGAAATAGTTCTACTACCAAACCGTCTTTTATTTCTAATGGCGATCGCAAAGGCAAAGCCTGACAAAGTTGAGATAAATCCTCGCGATCGTGGTCAAGCCAATTTAGTGGTAGTAACTTACTCGTCACCTCACTGGCGTAGATTGGTAACAGTGGAAAGGCTTTATGCAGTGACAGCAAGCCTTTAGCGTGATCGGGATGAGCGTGACTGACCAAAACAAAATCTGCCGGAAGGGGCGAACTGCCTCGGCGTGCTGGTTTCGCGAGCCCCTTCAGCAGTGGTGAAATATCTGTCAAGCCACAATCTAGTAGAATGCGGTGTGGCCCCATCCGCACCAATAAACAGATGCCTTCACCAGTATGGTTGACACCGTACGGTAGACACTCTAATTCACTAGCTGCTTCCCCTGTATCGACACGAGAGGATGGCGATAGGCGATCGCTCATGTTATCCTCCCCTCCATGCTCATTTTTATGAATATTTCCGACAAACCAAGTAGTTTTACAAGGATATTTCTCACCTTACCTAGGGGCTAATTTCCGAACTTGTGCCCCTACACCCTTGGAAAGCGGATTTGCTGTTGGGGAGGAAATTCTCCACGGAAGCCGCATTGGTTCAAAAGACGCAAGTAATCAGAAGCCCTGAAACTCGGGACTAGGGGCGGTTGCCTCTTACATGTTTTCCATCATCAATGTGCAGAGCCATTGCCGTGATAATTATCTGAATCATAAAATCCATTTTTAGTGCCAAAGAACAAGCACGACACAGTAAAGATAACGGTTAATCCAGCTAGTATGAGCTTTACATCCATTTGCTTGTTGCCCTCTATTAAAGTCTTTCTTCTCTATTATTAAGTGATTCCGCAACAGAGGCTAATCACTGGATAATCCTTACCATGCTTGGGTGGATTCGACAATGAGTGAATCTACTGCATACAGTCCGATTGTAGAACTTTTCTGCGTCTGTGTCTATTCATCGAGGTAACAAATGGCATTCGCAACGAAGAGCAACCAGTCGTAGGGAGTCCGCCAGACATTAGTGTGAGTGCAAATCACTTGTAAATTTCTCGTCGGTGTCCAATCTTATCAATAGTAATAATCCTTTCCTCACTATTGAAATCATAAATTACCCGATAGTCACCGACTCTCAGCTTATAGAAACCAGCCAGTTCACTTGTCAAAGGTTGAGGGGTAATCTGGTCAAAATTTTCAGCCAACCAATTGATTTTACTAACAACACGCTCACGCACCACTTGAGTAAGCTTCTCTAGACTTGCAAGAGCTTCTGGTTCATACTCAACAGAGTAAGTCATTGCGGATTTAAGCCAAGTTTTTTATGGACTTCCTCAGCAGGAATACCGCGAATACCTGCTTGTCTTCGCTTTTGTATTTCCAGTAATTGCTGCTTGACTTCTTCTGTGACTTCTTTGCCTGCGTCCGGATCAACGAAAAACTCCTCTAGAGTTTCTTCAACAGTTTCCCGAATCAAAGCTTTGAGTTCATCAACCGTCATGTCTTTGATTTGCATTTTGACCCCTTAGTGCTTTGTAGCTAGTTGCTAATGTGAGTTTAGCTTGTTTTGCCAAGATATAAAGTGCCTTTGATATAGGAAGTCTGGGACTATAGGAACAAAAACTCGTTAAGTAGGTTTAAAATTTCTTGAGGTTACAAAATTTTATTATCAGTGCTGAATTGTATAGTGCGACACTCGCTTTATCTATCAGCCTTAGCTAATCGTGGCGCTAAACTGAACTTCCCCCCAAGAAAAAAGAGCTAACTGTTGACCAGAGTGGGTTTCAAAGTTTTTTGATTCCCTGTTACTGGGTACAAATTGTCAAAGGGGCTTGCGGAGCGAGTTTGAGGCGT
>NZ_JACAEU010000194.1:0-17494 GCF_013388695.1 Fischerella sp. | reverse complement strand
TGAATTTACAATTCACGGGTATGTAGAGACGTAGCATTGCTACGTCTCTACAATGATTTGGCATCGAACTACAAAAATGTATGCACACATAATTCATGACCAAATTCAGCAACGCCGAACTTTGAACGTACATAGCCGCCATTTTCTGCTTTGGTTTCATTGCGGTGTTCATCTGTAATAGCGACTGCTTCCCTAGTCACTTGGATATCTAAATCTTTACCTTCTACACCGGGAATTTGATCAGGTTATCACTTGTATTTTGTAGTTCAACCGCTGGCTTCCAACCCACTTCAGGCTGATATTGAAAACTTAACATTTCGTCAAAAATTTGATCCATTTGACCAAAGAGGACGCGGAGAGTGGGGAAGATGGGGAGATGGGGAGATGGGGAGAGTGGGAGAAATAACTACTAACCACCAACCACCAACCACCAACCACTAACTACTAACCAATGACAAATGACCATTGACTATTGACCATCCCTATTACGTTGTTTGAAGTTATGTAGCCTTTTGATTACGACGGCTAAGCCACTGCGGTAAACTAAGCCTTGATTATGATTCTTTCGCAGAGAAGAACACTCGGAAAGGAGCCTTTTTAATGTCTCATACCGTAAAAATCTACGATACCTGTATTGGCTGCACCCAATGCGTCCGTGCTTGTCCAACTGACGTGTTGGAAATGGTTCCCTGGGATGGCTGTAGAGCTGCTCAAATAGCCTCTTCCCCCCGCACAGAAGACTGTGTTGGCTGCAAGCGGTGTGAAACTGCTTGTCCAACCGACTTTTTGAGCATCCGGGTTTACCTGGGAGCTGAAACCACTCGCAGTATGGGTCTGGCTTACTAAAACGCAGAAAAGCCCACCCCTCATAGGGGTGTAAATGAATCTGCTGCCCCTTGAGGGGCAGTGTATAAAGTCGGATAGCAAACACTTTTAGAACTTAGGGTGGGCATTCCTCACCATTCAATCAGAGTGGTGGGCAATGTCCAACCTAAAAAATTTATCTCTTTCTATAAAAAAGTCCAAAAATCTTAGCATATGAACGCTAAAGACAGCTATATAGCTTCTTTTGCTCTTTGCTGATGTCGGATGATTGTGCTAACAACTATACTGGATTTAATCATCCTGAAAATGTGGTGGTGTGAGCTATGTGCGGTATCGTTGGCTATGTTGGCACTCAAGCGGCAACAGAAATTTTGTTATCTGGGCTGGAAAAACTGGAGTATCGGGGTTACGATTCTGCGGGAATTGCCACGATCTGGGAAGGAGAAATTAATTGCGTTCGGGCTAAAGGCAAACTATACAACCTGCGTTCCAAGTTAGAACAGCTAGATGCCCCCGCTCAAATTGGTATCGGTCATACTCGCTGGGCAACTCATGGTAAACCAGAAGAATACAACGCCCATCCCCATATGGATACGGCGATGCGGGTAGCAGTGGTGCAAAATGGTATTATCGAAAACTATCGTGAGCTACGCGAACAACTCAAGACCCAAGGACATCAATTTCGCTCAGATACAGATACAGAAGTCATACCTCACTTAATCGCTCAGTTGATCGAGGAAGAAATTGCTCTTGGACAAATTAATTCTGACTCTGTGTTCTTAGAGTCGGTGCGAAAAGCTGTTAATAAATTGCAAGGTGCATTTGCGATCGCGATTATCTGCGCCGACTATCCCGATGAACTCATTGTCGTTCGTCAACAAGCTCCCTTGGTGATTGGTTTTGGGCAAGGAGAGTTTTTCTGTGCTTCCGATACTCCCGCGATTATTTCCCATACCCGTGCGGTGCTACCCCTGGAAAATGGCGAAATAGCACGTCTCACTCCTTTGGGTGTGGAAATTTACAGCTTTGCTGGCCAAAGGTTGAAAAAACATCCCCGTCTACTCAGCTTGAATCCCATGATGGTAGAAAAACAAGGATTCAAGCACTTCATGCTCAAGGAAATTTACGAGCAA
Source organism: Fischerella sp. (assembly GCF_013388695.1). Taxonomy (NCBI): domain Bacteria; kingdom Bacillati; phylum Cyanobacteriota; class Cyanophyceae; order Nostocales; family Hapalosiphonaceae; genus Fischerella; species Fischerella sp. Next base: position 15,536 of record NZ_JACAEU010000194.1, on the reverse strand, counting down.
CCGGGAGTGGTAAGAGCTTGTTTGGAAGCTTATTTCAACACGGATTGGAATGCAACTAATAGTGGTGATTCCCCCATCAATATTGGTTTGCCAAGTGAACTTTATACCAATTTAGAGCAAATTCAAATCGTCGCTTGCGGTACTAGTTGGCACGCGGCATTAGTGGGTAAATATTTACTAGAACAACTGGCAGAAATACCGACTCAGGTACAGTATGCTTCTGAGTTCCGCTATGCTCCCTCACCCCTAACGTCTAATACGCTCACTATTGGCGTTACCCAATCCGGTGAAACAGCTGATACACTGGCAGCCTTGGCAATGGAACAAGAACGACGTCAAGGTAGAGAAGCTAAATATCAAGCACGACTTTTGGGAATTACCAATCGCCCAGAAAGTAGTTTGGGACACATGGTTCCGCATATCATTAATACCCTTGCCGGGATTGAAGTTGGAGTGGCGGCGACAAAAACTTTTATTGCCCAACTAATGGCGTTTTACGCTTTGGCGCTAGATTTAGCCTATCGTCGTCAAACACTTCCTCCAGATATTTTAGAGGATATTCTCAAAGGATTATGGCAGATTCCCAAGGAAATTGAAGCAAATTTGGAAGGCCAAGAAAAATTAACCGAACAACTAGCACATGAGTTTGCTGAAACACAAGATTTCATCTTTTTGGGTAGAGGAATAAACTTTCCTATTGCCTTGGAAGGAGCGTTGAAACTAAAGGAAATTAGCTACATTCACGCTGAAGGCTACCCAGCTGGCGAAATGAAGCACGGCCCTATCGCTTTGTTGGATGCAAAAGTACCAGTAGTGGCGATCGCTGTACCTGGTAGTGTCTACGAAAAAGTTATCTCTAATGCTCAAGAAGCAAAAGCTCGTGATTCTAGGTTAATTGGTGTTACACCTGTCAAAGAGGGAGAAGCAGCGGAAATATTTAACGATCTCATTCCCCTTTCTTTTGTGGATGAATTACTTTCCCCCATCCTAAGTGTGATTCCTTTGCAATTACTGGCTTATCATATTGCTGCCCGTCGCGGCTTGGATGTAGATCAGCCTCGTAATCTTGCTAAGAGTGTTACTGTGGAATAGTATCAATTTATACTTTATTGTTAGTTGTGAGGTACTGGTTGGGGGGGTGCTGCTAGGATTTGATTAATTCGCCTCTACATTTTTATACCGATTCAATAAATGTTTGTAACAGATCCTGATGTAGAGACGCGCCATGGCGCGTCTCTACAATATCTATTTGTCGCATTCTTTTTTCAAATCGGTATTAGTGGAGACTCTGTAGTATCAAGAGATGATACCAGCGAATTTCTGTTTCCATTAATTCGCCTCCACATTGTTAGTGGAGACAATCTTATATTGATGTTGCTTTGAAGGCAGAGCGTTTCCATTAATTCGCCTCCACATTGTTAGTGGAGATCTAGAAGCATAAAAGGATCATCGAGATATTCCAGTTTCCATTAATTCGCCTCCACATTGTTAGTGGAGACCATCTCCCATCGATGGAGCATTGCCCCTGAAGCGGTTTCCATTAATTCGCCTCCACATTGTTAGTGGAGAGATCTTGCAGATCCGCCTGGGGGTTGGAAACTTCCGTTTCCATTAATTCGCCTCCACATTGTTAGTGGAGACGCTGGAGTTTGAAAGCCTTGAAATAAAAGACTTACAGTACCCAATTTCGCGAACCAGATCCAAAAGTACCGTTTCAGCCATCGCCTGTCAAATACCTTGATGTGTAAAATTGTCCAGAAATCATTTTTGGTAAGGATTTCAGCGTTTTCGCGAACCTCGTTTTTAGATAAAATCGCTCAAAGCTAGTACAGATAAGCTTTTGAAACTTATATAACAAGTGTTCGATCAAAACAGCTAGGGGTTCGCGCAAAAATGTAGTGTCTGGTGGAATTCACTTTTGATCTGATACATATTTTATTCTGTTTGCTGAATGATACAGTACTAGGTTTTTTGGAAGTGCGATCGCCCTTTTGAAAAGTGAGAATCAACCTTAGTCTCCAGAAGATATTGAAACTAGGTTTTTTGGAAATGCGATCGCCCTTTTGAAATAGTCGGTAGTTGACTTCTTTAAAATGAAACAACCCTACCTTTTTTATGTGGGCAAGAAGATATTTGATACAACACTTTGCATGGAAATGAAGTACACCCTCACCCTCTTTCCCTCTCCCAAAATTGAGAGAGGGAAAGAGGGTGAAGGATTTGCTAACTGTACTTGATTCACTTGGAATCTGCTGTATGCTGCAAAAATAGCATATTTGGTATGAGTACATGGCTAAGGGCATCCAACAAAAATTACCTCTATGGCTAAATGCAACGCTTTTGAGTGTGTCGTTACCGTTGTTACTCAGCGGTAGTATAAAAGCCCAGAATTGTACTCAAGCAGATATTCGCGTAAAGATAGAGCAATTCAAGGATGCAAAAGCTCTCAAAGCTGCCCGTAATGACGTAGTCCAGTGTGGGGAAGGCGCAGTTCCATTATTGGCAAATGCCCTGAGTGATAGTGAGGCAGCTATTAGAGCTAATGCCGCCTATAGTTTGGGAAAGATTGGGGTAGATGCCCAGAAAGTTGCACCTGATGTAGTTGAAGCCTTGGGAGATAGTGATGAAGCAGTTCGCACTAATGCAGCTTCTGCTTTGATCCAAATTGGCAGAATGGTACACAAGCAGGGGGATACACTGTCAGAGTGGGACTACCAAGCAATTCAAGACCTGAAAACCCTCAAGCAAAATTTGGAAGAAGCTCTCAAGCGTTTGGAAAAAGACAAACGGAAATGGAAGACTAAGGAAAAAGACATCCAGGATTTACGCCTGACTCGCAATGCATTGCAAACTAAGTTAAACCAGCTGACAGACCAACCCCTTTACCAAGCAATTCAATGGTTTGGGAACAATCCCTGGATATGGCTGGCAGTTGGTTATTTAGTAGGCTATTTTGGCATCTTTATTGTTCGCCCTACCTTTTTGTTACAACTAGATGAGTGGGTCAAGCCCGCGACTTTTACTATTCCTGTTGTTAACTTGCCAGTTTCGCTACGGTGCTTACTCTTTCTCAAGTATCATCCCAGGGTGCTGGATGCGTGGGTAAACAAGCGGCTTAAGACTGCCCAAGAACAATTTGATAGTCGTCCCACGGTTGAGAATCGTAAAATACACATTGCTGAACCTTTTGTGTTGAATAGCCAGAAAGTTGACATCAAGGATTTCAACGCTAAAGCACTAACAAACACCTTTGCCAAATCCCAAGTGCGGCTGGTTATTTGCGGGGAAGGTGGGTCAGGTAAAACCAGTCTTGCCTGTCAAATTGCCAAGTGGTCGATGGCAAAACAGAAAGATGAACGCCTCTGCCAACACCAAATGCTGCCGATCTTGATTGAGGAAGAATTAGATCAGCCCTTGTTAGAAACCATTGGCGGGCTATTGAAAGAACTAACACAGGAAGGCCAACCTATCCCAGAGGAGCTACTGAAGCAACTGCTAGCGAAGCGGCGGATTTTGGTTATTGTCGATCACCTCTCGGAAATGAGTGCAGAAACCCGCAAGGCGATTCAGCCACAAAATAAGGAATTTCCAGCTAATGCCTTAATCGTTACTTCTCGCCTAAAGGACATTTTAGGGTCAGAAGTAGCCCCAACCTTCATAGAACCCTTTCGGATTTCCGTTAGTAGCCTCGCCTCGTTTCTCAACCGATACTTGGAAAAAAAGGGAAAGGCACACCTATTTGATGGACTAGATTATTCAGAAGCTTATCGCCGCCTTGAGAGGATGGCAAGTGTCAGGCAAGTTGAGCAAATAGAACCTAATAAACAAGGCATCACCATTCTACTGGTCAAACTCTACGCAGATCAGATGATTGCTGCCAAAGAAGGTGAATTCACCGAATATTTACCAGATAATGTGCCTGATTTGATGCTGCAATACCTGGATGAATTAAATAAATCAACTCAAGGGGAACTGGATAATCAAAAGGTTCATGAAATTGCTGAGGTTGTGGCATGGAAATGCATAGAGCCTGCCTTCAAGCCGGAATCTGCTGGTTGTACAGAAGTTTTAAAAGCCCTGGAATCCTTGGAATCAGTTGCAGAAACAGCAAAAGAAAACGCTCAAAAACACCTTAAGTATCTGGAAAGGAGACTCTCCTTAGTTCGTGTCAAAAATCAAACACTGCGCTTCAGCCTCGATCCTCTCGCAGAGTATCTAGCAGGGTTATATTTGGTTCAAAACTATCGGGACGATCAAGCAGCTTGGAATAACTTGATAGAAGCAGCTAATGATAAACCAGGTTTTCCAGAAGAAATTAAAGGCTTTTTGTTAGCACTGCGGGACTGTTGCGAGGTGAAAGGGAAACAGTTCCATGTTCCTGATTTTGTGGCAGAGAAGGTGGGTGAAAAGGCAGGTTTAGACCTGGAAAAAGTCCGGGAATTTCAACGCCAACGACGAGTGCGAATTTTAATTCAGGAGCTTTCTGCACCAGAGGCAGAATACCGTGTCCGTGCTGCAACTGATTTGGGAACTATAGGCAAAGATGCAATCTCAGCTATTCCTCGCTTGCATAGACTTTTAGAAAATGACAGCGAAGTTGCCAAAGTTCGCAGAGAAGCAGCCAAAGCACTCAAGCAGCTTGGGGAACAAATTCCCATGCTGACTGCACAAATCAACAACACAGTAGAGTCGATTCGCCTAGTGGAACATCCACCCACAGTGGAGATAGACCTTGGTAATCAGGTCATATTAGAAATGGTGCAAATTCCAGGCGGTACATTTTGCATGGGTGCACCTCCACAAGAGAAAGACTCAGATAATAGTGAGCGTCCCCAGCATCAAGTGACCATCTCGTCATTCTTAATGGGTAAGTATCCAGTTACCCAGGTGCAGTGGCAGGCGATCGCATCACTGCCAAAGGTAGAGCGTAACCTTGATCCCAAACCGTCTTACTTCAAAGGCGGCGATCGTCCTGTCGAGCAAGTGAATTGGTACGATGCTGTAGAATTTTGTGCCAGACTTTCTCAAAAAACAGGGCAGGAATTTCGGCTGCCAAGCGAAGCCGAGTGGGAATATGCATGTCGTGCGGGAACAACAACCCCATTTCACTTTGGTGAGACGATTTCAAGTGATTTGGCGAATTATAATTGCAGCTATATCTATGGTTCTGAAGATAAAGGTATAAATCGTAGCGAAACTACTCCAGTTGGGATGTTTCAGGTTGCTAATGCCTTTGGTTTATACGACATGCACGGGTTAGTCTGGGAATGGTGTGCAGATACTTGGCATGAAAACTACGAGGGAGCACCCACAGATGGGAGTGCGTGGATAGATGAGAATACAAATGATATTCAAAACCGACTGATGCGCGGTGGTTCTTGGAACAACAATCCTGGAAAATGTCGTTCTGCCACTCGCAGCAACTACGGCGTCCCAGACGCCAGGAAGCTGAACATCGGGTTTCGGGTGGTATCTGTTGTTGCGACGAGGATGAAATAGCCTTTGACCGAATAAGGCAAAAGTAAAAAGTTAAAAGGCAAAAGAAAGAAAAAGGAAGAGAAAGGTAAAAAGTCAAAAGTTATTAGATGAACAATCTTCTTTTTACTTTTAACTTTTACCTTTTGACTTAATTAGTGCGAATCTATATGTGTCACCTCAATACTTTGTTCCTCCGTGTAACGCCAGTAAAACCGTTTCGCCATCGAAGCAGAAGAACTCCAAATATCACCGTTTTTGCAGCGATACCGATGGCTTCTCAAGCTGCGATAAGCCGGGCCATTATTAGCGAAACATTCAAAAGCTTTGTTGTATTGCTTGCGGTCTTTTGCGGATAATGCATCAAGTTGTTTTTGAGCTTGAAGAGTGAAAACTAAACGGAACAAGATAAGTAAAAAGTAAAAAGGTAAAAGAAAGTCTTTTGACTTTTGACTTTTAACTTTTGACTTTTAACTTCGCTTGCAGGGTTGAATTTCAACGCTAAGGGACGGTAGTATTCGACATCGCCTAGCAAACAGGCGAGATATTCGCGTACCTGCAAGTCAATACACTGACGGTAACTCACTTCTCCGGCGTAGGGATGCAGTACAAAGGTTCGCAGTTTGGCTTCCCAATGAAGAAGTTTAAAGGCATTCATTTGAGAAAAGGTAATGGACTAAACGGCCAAGTTTCCATTAATTCAACTTCCGAAGAAGTTTAAAGTTTGGCGGTGCAGTATTGTGGAAACAATTCAACAAAGTTTCCATTAATTCAATTTCCGATGATCTTTTTACCTGCATCAAAACCAACTAACTGGCTCACCATTGCTGCACTTTTAACACTTTGGCTGTCAATTATTGCCTCGGATGGACTTGGATGGCGTTGATGTTCTATGCGAACCCAAACTCTTACGACTGTCGTGGATTTTTAGCCAAGTCCCGTCTTTACGCCAATTGCGAAAGTACGTATAGACCGTTTGCCAAGCTGGAAAATCCCCTGGTAGCGATCGCCATCTGACTCCTTCTACCAAAATGTAGAAAATCGCGTTTAGGACTTGCCACATATCGACTTCACGCTTACGACCACCCGGTTTTGCTTCTGGAATTAGGTCACTAATCAATTTATATTGTTCCAAGCTCAGGTTGCTGGGGTAAGCTTTACTCATACCACTCTCTCGGTGCTGTTTACTATCTATTCACAGCGTATACTGAGAGAGCTTTTTTACAACATACTCGACTTTTCAAACACCCTCTTAGTTCAGAAAATGACCGGATAGCTTGGATTGAGAAAATCAGAGGTAGTTTCGATTTATTTCTCTCTCTAATTTACAAGCATCTTCCTAGTTCAGAATATGCTTTGCAGCAAGCGTTAGATTTTGTCCTCAAACGCAAAGCTTTAACAGCCGCGTCACTGGCTGCTCAAAATGAAGCCTTATATAGCAATCGCTATCCCCATCTCCAAGAACAGTTTCGTCAACTGGCTGATTTGAATGCACAGTTGGTAAAGTTGACTTTTTCTACTCCTCAAATCAGTGATTTCACTACCTACCAGAAAGAGTTAGCAGGACTGGAGGCTAGATATAACCACTTACAAAAACAACTAGCAGCTCAAGTACCAGAAATTCAATTAACAGAGAAACTTGGCGATCGCTTTGCAGTAGCAGAGGCATTACCAACTAATGCGATATTAGTTGAATTTGTCCGGTTCGATGTCTTCGATTTTCATGCAATCCCAGCCAGAGGAGAAATACAATGGCATCCTGCTCGTTATCTGGCATTTGTCTTAAGAACTGGACAACCAGATGCAGTGCAGATGATCGATTTAGGAGAAGCCGAAGCTATAGATGAGCTGATTTTAGCATTGCGATCGCTTGCTTGTGACCCAACTAAAAAAACCCTGGCGTGGGGAAAAGTCGCTGACCTACCTAAATTGCAAGTTAAACAATACGATCCAACGGTAGCTATTCAACTGAGTCGAGTGCTTTTTGAGCCGATCCGTGAGGTGGTGCAAGGTTACGAACATCTGATCGTTGCACCGGATGGGAATCTGAACTTATTGCCGTTTCAAATATTACCAATTGATCAGACAGGTACACACCTGCTCATGGATGAATACATCATCTCGTATTTAGGTGTCGGGCGGGACATGCTCCGTTCTAGAGTACAGACTGCACGCACTGCGGATGCACCGATTGTAATTGCCGATCCAGATTTTGATTTGGCTAGTGAGCAGAAGATTGAGGAAGTAAAAGAACCAGGGAGAGAAGAATTTATCGATACTCTTGATGGTGAGGTTTTATCTCGCGCGATCGGTACAAGGTTTCTTGGTGAAAGTGTCGCCAAAAAGCTACCAGATGCACGGTTATATATGGGAACACAAGCACTTGAAACCCACCTAACCAGTAGTAAGTGTCCCAAAGTTATGCTCATCGCCACTCACGGTTTATTTTTACCCGACTCGCCGCAAGCACCACCTAAGATGAAGCGTGAAGAGTTGGGGATAAAGCGTTTTGAGGTGTCAAAGGTAAAAAACCCGATGATGCGTTCTGGACTTGCTCTTGCGGGTGCAAATACTTGGTTATCTGGGGGTAATCTACCACCCCAAGCAGGTAAAGGCTTTGTCTTTGCTCAGGAGATCGCCAGCTTGGACTTGTGGGCGAACGAACTGACTGTATTGTCTGCCTGCGATACTGCCAGAGGAGATATTAAAATTGGCGAAGGTGTATTTGGATTGCGTCGTGCTTTTGCTGTTGCAGGTTCAAAAACACTTGTAATGAGCCTGTGGAAAGTACCTGATAGAGCAACTGCGCTATTGATGGATCGGTTTTTTGATAACTTGCAATCAGGGATGGGGCGTACTGAAGCGTTACAGAATGCTCAAAATTATATACGTAAAATTACGGTAAAAAAATTGCGGCAATCTGCTTTGGGTATGGAAGTGTTGAAAGAACTTTTGGGAGTAAAGGAATTATCACCACAAAGTAAAATTGATTGTTATGAAGAAGATGCACCGCTTGAGCATCCCTTTTACTGGGGTGCGTGGATTTGTCAAACAAGTGAAAAATAAAAGTTAAAAGTAAAAACAGAAGAGATAATTCTTCTGCACCGTAACTTTCGTTGGCGATCGCGCTTAACACAAAAAAAGCTAAGTCACTGACTCTAAGAGTTCATTTATAAAGAAAATCTCATCCCCACAACCCCCCTAAAAAAAGGGGGATTAAGGTGGAATCTACAATCGACGTAAGGGTTAGAGATCCTTAATATTCACTTTATAAATCACCTATAACATATTAGCAATCTCTTGAAGGCGTTTTTGTAATTTTTCACGTGTAAATGGCAATTCAAGTAGCTGGAGTGCTTTAAAAAATGGCTCTTTGACATGTTCATTATATATTTTCATTACATCAGAACCACATTCTGTTTTAGAACCTCTCAAATATTTAACAACAATAAAGTATCTGTTCTTCAGAAAAAATCTGTGATTGATCGGTCAACAAAACTATAATTCGTTCAGGTTTGATATTTTTTTGCTGAAAATAACGGCAAAAAGTGTCAAGCAACGGAAATATTAAATCTTGATAATCATCGAGACGATGACCGTAGACACAACCTATAACACGGGCAGGTGCGGTGTAGTTTGAGTCTCGGTCATAAGGGTTCAACTTTGAGAGATTGGCAAATTCATTACATACAAGGTCATCGCGTACATCACTGTATAAGGAACCCCAGTTATTTTTGCGATCGCGTAGAATTTGTACGTCGATGTTACCCGTTGTGACAATCCACGTTGTCATAGTCTACGCTCCTGTGGATATAGTTGAGTAAACCGTCTGTGTTGAGCGAGGAATTCCAGAAACCCCCGTGTTCTCTCATCTTCGCGGTTGGGAAAAATTGTTAACAGTTCGATAAATTCGTCACCTTGACGTTGTAAGTCACCGTCCTCCGTCTTGATATATCGAGGATACATGCGATGCCAAATCCGACCAATTTGATTAATTCTTCCAGTTAAAATTGAGCCTTTAATCGAGGCGTTGGTGTTATAGTTACTGTGAAACCAGCGCACCGCCAAACAGTCGTCTTCATCTCTAGCAATGCGTCCCCATACTTCGACGTTATTAGGATGCCATGCTTCACGCCAAGGTGCTGGTGTGTCGCGTAAAGGTTTTTGTTTGATTTGTAACCAGTCTCTTAGATTTCTTTCACGCAGATTGTGTAAAAAAACCGTAATATCACTTAATTTATTAATAGGATAATATAAATTTTTCGACAATTCAGTAAATTCCCAATGACATCCAATCATCGGATTGACCTGATTTCTAACATAATCATTGAAAAAGATACGATGGTCAACTCGTCGCCATGACTTACCAAACCCACTCAGGAGTAAAGTAAATTTGATCAGGTTGATTGCAAGGGTTCTCAATCTTTTGCTTTCATTTTCTGAGAGATTGCAAGTAGAAAATAAGGTCAAAATTCCTTCCTCTAACTCATAGGTAGGCATTGAAACCCAGTTACCATTATCGTTTCTATACCTATATTCACTTAATTCCAACTCAATGGAGTTAAAAGCTATACCTAAAACCCCAGCCACTGCACCATCACGCTTAAATCCTCCCCAAAGTTCGTTTGTCAAGTCTTCTGCTGTTACCGCATCGGTGACACCGCCAAAAAGCCTTAACGTATGTCCGCGTAAAGCGGCTTTAAACATATTAGGGCGGAACTCTTCAGAACCATCTAGTAATTTAGACGCTAAACCTTGTCCGTGTAACCAAATTTTCAGCAACTTGTTTTGCGAGTGTTTTACAGGTTGTCCGTACCCCGCACTTGTGCGGGAACCAATTCCCCGTTCCAAGGCGGTTTCCCAAATCTGCCAAATTTCCTCCCATATAGTTTCGTCTAGTTTGTTGCTACTCGATATTGCAAATACGAGCGTTGGTTGATACAAGGAAATGAGTGCAAATGCTCCATCGTTTTTAGTATTATTTTTGACTTGCCAGGGTTGTTGTGGATGGACAATATCGACTAAAGACTGGTTGCGCCACGTCGCATCGCGCGGATATCCGCCATGAAATCGCAGAATTCCCGGTTCAGTGTCACCATTTTTATTCTTGCTACCACAATACCGTTGTGCTTGTTCGTGAGTACAAGCCCGTAGGAATGCACCTTTCATGCTTGCACCCGGATAGAATGGAAACCCATTAGCAGCGATGACAGGACGAATAAAATCAGCATCACTACCACTATTGGTTACAAATCTCCATGTAATTTTACACTCTTTTTTACGGAAATTTGCGGTGTTTTGTTTTGTCAGCAAATTTGGTAGACGCTGTGCAGTTCCTTCAAGCCACTCATCCACCCAGCGATAGGCTGGATTTTCTTGATGGCGATCGATATATTGCATTTGACCGCGCCCTGATATCTGCGCTTGAAACATTAACGGAACTTCATTGGCATTATGCGTCATCATTCACGTTCTCCTGTTCTCTTCTCTTGTATCGCTGCGTCCACCACACAAGGCTGTCACAGAACTGTGTTAGCACCGCCAAGCAAATTCGTTGGTCTTCAAGGGAAAGGTTCCAAAGTTCTTGGGCAACAGCTTGAATCTGTTCCGTGTCATGATTAGAAACATTATTCTTGGGAAGAGTAATCCCGGTTCGCGTCATAATAGTTGCGAACTTTTGCCAGGTTTCACACCAATACCTACCTTTTGCTTGTTCCTTGGCGTCGCTTTTAGTCAACAAGCGTAAGTGTTCTCCCCAAAATCTTTCCAAACCGTATGCAACCGTTGTCCGCATTCTGTGCGATTCTTTAATCACATCGTCGTTGCGGTATTTGAGGACAAGGCGCTGTGCTTCACGGTCTAAATTATACGGATACCAACTCATGCCTATACCCCCTTAAGTGTCAACTCGCAGTATCCAAAACCAATCGATTCTAGTCCACCAAGGTACATTTCAGCCTTCCGCTTACCATTGAAAGGGTTCCATGTTGCGTCCGTTTTCCGTAATGCGATTGGAAACACTAAAATCGTTCCTTCTGGTAACGCTTCTGTATTAAAAAATCCGTTATCATCAACTACTTTTTGGTCTTCTTTAAGCCTGACTCGACTTTGGCGATAAAGCGCCATGTCGTGAATCATCCCAATGTCAGCATCATCAACGATAACCGCAGGTAATTCTTCACCATTCAGAAACCACGCCGATAGGTTTGTGATGCCATTATCGATTGTCAAAAATCCGATGTTAAAAAACAAGGTTCTTTGACCCCGTGCTTCGCGTGTCCTCAGCTTGCGAGAACCGGTATAAGGTTCGGGTACTTCTTGAGTCATTTCAGTAATGCGTTTGTAGCGTTTGAGGAGACGGGGAGAACTCACCCAAACCATTGGTTGTCCGGGACTAAATACGGGAAACCAGATAATTGATGCGTGTTCAAATTTAACGATAGACTCGTTATTGACATTTGATCGCTCCGAGTCCGCTGCTTCGCCATACCAATAGTTAACCTGTGCATTTCCTTGCGCTTCGTCATCAAAACATTGACGCATATCTGCACGAAAGCGACCGCGTAGAGAACTAGCAGGAATAATACCAGTTTGGGTGAACTGGTCGCGGAAAATCAGGTTCAAATTACCGCTTTCTTCTCCAGCTGCCGCACCAACGTGCAGTGGAGAAAGGGTTTCAATGATACCGTGTGCGCGTTTGTACATTACTCAACTCCATCAATATTCACAGGTAGACATAATCCACAGCCAACTTTTTGCAGGCTGTAGCCTTCGTTAGGAAACCACGTTTCGTCCCAATTCCGCCATGATTTACCAATTGGTTTATTTAAGACATATACGCTTCCTGCTGGAACTGCGTAACGTCCGCGTCCTAACCTACCTGTGGCGCGGTAGCGGTAGGGGATAGGTTTATCGGTTAAGAGTAGTGGCGTGCCAAAGGTTTCCTCAAACTCAAGGGGGTAGCGGTGCGAAAACCGCGTCGAACCCCAAACACCGGGTACAATTAATGCGAATGCACGTTCAATTGGTTGCTCAAATAGTTCGAGTATCTTTTTGCGGGTAATTTTCTCGCACTCGATTTCGACGATATGGTTTTCACCCCCGAAACGATACCATCCTGCTTCGATGGGATAAGTCGCTAGGTAAACCAAACAATATTCCTCTGGTAGTTGAACCGCGCTTTCTAGAAACAAACCACCCGAATTTTTGACGCAGCGTTGATTAACTTCCATCTGCGGATGTAAAAAGCTGACGCTTTTCCACGGTGATTTTGCCGCCGACTGGTTTGATTTGATGACGCGGGCTGGTTTACCCCAAGCACCAATTTTTTGCCATTGATAGTCAGGTTCGAGCTTTTTTGCTGCATTTTCTCGATACCATTGACCATTACGGATAACCCAAGTATCAACTCCATGTTCGGAGATAATTTGATGCCAGGGAATAGGTACATAAAAATCTTGTTTATCCTCGCAGTCTGCCCAAAATGGGCCCGCCACTACAAGTTCATGACGTAACTCTTCTTGTGTATAGGTTTTGCTAATTTTATTCGCACTAAATATTAGCCCAGAAAGTGTACTTGCATCAGGTGGAAACTTGGTTCCCGAACGACCAACGAGATTTTCAGGTGACAAAAACGCCCCTTTACTCCCGTACATCATACCTAACGGGCGAATTGCAATCAGGTATTCAAAGGATTTGAGCATAAATGCCAGCCGATGTATATTAAATTACGAATCCAATTGGTTGTAGCAACAGCGCGATCGTATTGATCATCGTACTCACCAACCAAATGGTCGATATGTGATTCTAAATATTCCCCTTCCCCAGGAAAATAAAGATCAAAAAATTCAATTGCAAATTTGTAATCTATTGCTGAAGGCTTAAACTCGAAGGCATGACGTGCATCAAGTTGAGCTAAATCGCCGTATACGTGACTCCAATTTGATTCCCCATTTCGGTCACTATATTTCTTCAAAATATGCAAATAATCCCAAGGACAAGTCCACTGCACATATTGTCCACTGTTGAAGACAACACGAATTGTCACCCGATTGCGTCCCCGACTTTTTGCTAGTTTCTCTGCTTCACGGCAATGTTGGAGTACATCTCTTTGGGGTACGCTACCAGCAACCCACACAAACCCGACACTTAAATTAACCTGGTTACATTCTTGTTTATTTTCTCTCCACTTAGAGCGCAAAGTCATTAACCATTCAAATGCAGCTAATGGCTTCACGGGCTTTCTGGGATTTCTACTATAAATTACTCCGAGAAAATCATCACCTCCTGCATAAATAACTCGCCCTAACCTAGTTTCTTTATAAAAATTGTTATAAAAGTTTTTTCCCCAGTTTCGCATTTCATAACTGAAATCCTTTATTCCCTGTTCTCCTCTTTGTCTAGCTATTTCTTTGAGTTTATCTCCCACTTTATCGCCATCTCCCATAAACCAACCTGTCCATTGTCCTCGTCTATTATTAGTTGGTTTACGCTGAATTTCCTTAAAACCTCTATCTAATTTCTCCATTCCAATAGTGTTGGCTATATCATCCCTAGTCACCAAACGTTTTACTAATTCAGGGATACTCAGTTTTTCATTAGGATCAATAAACTTACCTTCTATCTGTTCATCTTCACTTTCATCTTCAGATTCTGTTGATTCCTCTGTTATATTGTCAGATTTATCTACCTCTTCAGTAACCTCTGCAAGACGTTGATAAAATTGTTCGATTTCCTTTTTTTCACAACTATAATTCAGATGCTTAGGGTTGCGAGTTTCTGCGCCCAATCCAGGAAATGCTATTCCATCTGCACCTGTTAAACTAGAACTTTCTCCAATCCAATTAATTGCTTTCCAAGCACGAGAGAGTTTGCGAGTTTCTAAGTCCTCCATTGCCAAGATGATTCCTTCATCTTCTGTCTTTCCGCTTCCCTGTCCCCAAAATACTTCCCAAGCATAGTGACCCCAGTTTCGCCATTCTTTATCCCAGGAGTAATCTAATTCGCGTAATTTTCCATTTTCTGGATCATCTATCCACGACCGACATACTTGTAAAATTTTCTGCCACTCATCCAACAAAAGCCTCTGGACTTTATCTTGGCTCAATTCCCCTTTAATCAGTATCCGATTTGGCATTCCCTTTTCTAAATTGGGCAGTCCAGGAGATATAACTTCACAATTTGGAAGCTGATTAACAGCATCAACTATCTTTTTGCTTAGATGAGACAGAATTAGAGATGCACCATATAAGTCTCTTAGTTTCCGGGATTTTTCGATAAACCCTTGCACAGGAGCAAAGGTGATAGCAGTATATATAGGATGAGTCACGGTATCTTCAGAGTTTAAATATACAAACTTTTAAATCCTATCGTTAGATATTGGTGTTAATTGTGACTTTTAATTTCTGTAGCAGCATATACGTAAATAGGATGATACTGCAAGCAGAGTATACATTTCTTTGGGTATTGCTCCTATTAAGAACTGTGTATCTAATCATATTCGTAAGAACGATCGCGAATGCAGTAAACAAAACTACAACTGCTGCATAGGCGATTATTGTATAAGTTCTTCCTTTAAGTACTGCTGAATTAGTTGTTTGCTGAACTTTATGGCTACTAGCACTTCTAGAGCAATGAGATTCTACTAAATTATTAACTGATACTTAATTTATATTTAAAAATTACTTAATTTTTTCTTTAAGTTTCATTAATTTAAAATGAAGAGACTGAGTATAGTTACGCAAAAAATTAAATAAAAATTATCTTAGGTAATCAGACAGAATTAATTACACACATTGTTTTACTGTTAAGAGTTCCCCGTTCCCCGTTCCCTTTTTCCACAAATGAATTTAATTTTGCTCAACTAAGTAAGTCAGTGGAAATAAATCAAGCTATGTTACGAAACATAAATATGCTTGAAACCCTTACCAATGACCAATGACTCTTACGGGTACTCTGCCTTAAGCCGCCCTGCGGGCGTCTACATGGGGGACTCACCGGCCCCCACGACCGACAGGGAGTGGGGATTGGGGGCTTCGGGGTCCCCTCTGGGGTTGGGGGAG
>NZ_JACAEU010000033.1:0-14021 GCF_013388695.1 Fischerella sp. | reverse complement strand
AGGGCAGATACGATAACTAATCAAACGGATTTGATATTACGGATGTGTAGAGACGTAGCATTGCTACGTCTCTACAGAAACGTATACAAACATAATTCATAACCAAATTCAGCAACGCCGATTAAAAAATAGGAGGGGCAAGTAGTTCAACAAAGGTGCGTCTTCCCAGTGAAAAACAGCTATTTAGCGTTTTCAGGCAATGCTGATGGATATACACCCTTGACAATAAGTACGGGTTTGTTGTTGTATTCTTTTTCTATCTGACTTCGCAGTTGTTGATCCCAGCCCAAATTGAATTCTCTCTCAATGTCAGCGCAACTACCTGTTGTGGTTTTGGATTGACTTTGAACTCGTAGATAAACACGTTTGATACTGAGTTGCTGGGTATCAAACAGTATAATACCATAAAGTCGCCGTTCTACGGCGAGGCTTGTACCCACTTTTTCGGTCATTATTTTTGAGTATCTTGAAAAAAAGTTAAAAGTATTTATCCTACCTTATGTCTGACAGGCAACGTGTTCTTTCTGGAGTTCAACCAACAGGTAATTTACATTTAGGTAACTATCTTGGTGCAATTCGTAACTGGGTAGAAGGGCAAAGCCAGTACGATAATTTTCTCTTTATAGCTGATTTACACGCCATTACTTTGCCTCACGACCCAGCGACGCTGGCAGCTAATACCTACACCCTAGCTGCTTTATATCTCGCCTGTGGTCTTGATTTAAACTATTCGACTATTTTTGTACAATCTCACGTTTCTGCCCACGCTGAACTGACTTGGTTACTCAACTGCATCACACCCCTCAACTGGCTAACAGACATGATTCAGTTTAAGGAAAAAGCTGTTAAGCAGGGAGAAAACGTTGGTGTCGGCTTGTTGGACTACCCAGTATTAATGGCATCTGATATTTTGCTGTATCAAGCTGATAAAGTTCCTGTAGGTGAAGACCAAAAGCAACACTTGGAACTGACGCGGGATATTGTCAACAGGTTTAATCATCAATTTGCTAAACCAAACCAGCCAGTATTGAAATTGCCCGATCCTTTGATTCGCAAGGAGGGAGCAAGGGTAATGAGTTTGACAGACGGGACTAAAAAAATGTCTAAGTCCGATCCATCTGAACTGAGTCGGATCAATTTGCTCGATCCACCAGATGAAATTACCAAAAAAATTAAGAAATGCAAAACCGATCCAACTCGTGGTTTGGAGTTTGATAATCCAGAACGTCCGGAGAGTAATAATTTGTTAACTCTGTACATGCTACTTTCTGGCAAAACCAAGGAAGAAGTCGCAGCTGAGTGTCAGGATATGGGTTGGGGGCAATTTAAGCCTTTACTGACAGAAACGACGATTAACGCCCTCAAACCTATCCAAGATAAATATCAGGCAATCATGGCAGACAAAGGCTATTTAGAATCTGTGTTGCGGGAAGGAAGGCAGAAAGCAGAAGCGATCGCCAACCAAACTCTGGCACAAGTTAAAGCCGCGATGGGCTACTCTATGCCGCTATGAGCTTTTCTGGGTGGGGTGACATGTGTTATAGCTGTACCCAAAGACAGAAATCGTCATAGTTATGCTGGATACTAGAAATCCAACTTCTTTAACTTCTTTTCGGACAGCAGCAAAAGCTGGTGAATTTCTGATTACTGCCGAGGTAGCACCACCCAAAGGCGGTAATCCCGACCACATGCTCAAAATGGCGGCGACCCTTAAGGGGAGGGTTCATGCTGTCAATATTACAGATGGTAGTCGGGCAGTGTTGCGGATGTGTCCGGTGGTAGCGTCGGCAATTTTACTGCAAAACGGAATTGAACCGATTTGTCAGATTGCTTGTCGCGATCGCAACCGCATTGGTTTACAAGCCGACTTGATGGGCGCTCATGCGATCGGTATCCGCAATATCTTAGCTTTGACCGGCGACCCCGTGAAAGCAGGCGATCATCCTGACTGTAAAGGTGTATTTGACTTAGAGTCTGTGCGCCTGCTGCAAGTCATAGAAAAGCTGAATCAAGGTGTTGACTGCAATGAGCAACCTTTGACTGATGGGGCATTAGATTTATTTCCCGGTGCAGCAGTAGATCCCCAATGTTCGAGTTGGTCAGGTTTGCAAAAACGATTTGAACGCAAATTAGAAGCAGGAGCGCAATTTTTTCAAAGTCAATTAATTACTGATTTTGAAATGCTAGAAAAGTTTATGGATAAAATTGCCGCAGGCTGTGATAAGCCAATTTTGGCGGGAATTTTCTTGTTGAAATCGGCGAAAAATGCCCAATTTATTAATAGGTGCGTTCCGGGTGTAAATATACCCCAACACATTATTGATAGATTAGCGCAAGCAAAAAATCCCCTTGAAGAAGGGATGAAAATTGCCGCCGAACAAGTGCAGATCGCGCGGCAATTGTGTCAAGGTGTCCATATGATGGCAGTCAAGCGCGAAGATTTGATTCCGCAAATTTTGGATATGGCTGGAGTTGCACCAGCTAGTCAGGTGGTATCAGTCTAAACGAACTGAGCGATCGCATTTTCACCTATTTCCGCAAGGAGGCTCCCACTGTAACGGTACTTTTATCTGTACCATAACGTACACAACGTTTACTCTATAAGCATTTAAAGTTGTAAATACTTTCTACAACGTTGACAATGGATGCTTGACCAATATTTCTTGGAAAGGTATCCACTGTTCCTCATTCGTGTAAACAATGATACCGTATTTAGTATTCTGACTAGCAAGGACTAATTTTTTCTTTTTAGCCAACGTATACCATTCATTGAAGATATCGTAAATAAAAGTCGAAAGTACGTAAAGAAAATCTTCATTGGCAATTTTGAAACGTCTGTGGATGGCATTCATCCGCTCAATTGCCAGACGACCTCGTTCGCTATCGTAACCCCACTTGCTCATCTCCACAACAATGATAGAGGTATCGTCGTAACGCTTTTGCGGACGATCGCGAAACTCTCCTGTTTTATCCAGTAATTTCGAGATGCTGGGAACACAATAAGTTTTCATCAGTGCTACATAAGCGCGATCGCACCATATCCCAGGGAAATTCGTATCCAACTGTAAGATGATAAATCTGGCAAAGGTCTTGCAGGGGGTCGAGTTGCTGAATGCGATGGAGATTATTGTAACGATGCAGATGCACTTTTGATTTCTCCTGTTGTCAGCAAGAATTTATAGATCGCAATTCTCTCACATACCTACAAAGCGCGATCGCCACAGCAAGGTATAATCTCAAAAAGCTATTTAATGTAATAAGTATAAAAAGTCAACTATGGCTCAAGTCTTAGTTGAAGAACTAGACCCCATTATCCTGGAAAAGCTAGAAATTCTCGCCCAACAGCACGGTCGCTCTTTGCAAGCCCAAATCAGACACATCTTGGAGATAGCAGCACAAAGCACGGCAACTTCAAGTCAGCAAGTCAACATGGCAAAAGCGAGAGAGGCTGCTTTCCAAATGCGGCTGCAATTAGTTGGTGGTAGCCATACCGATAGTGCTGAACTCCTACGAGAGGACAGAAAACGGTGAATCGCTACGTTGTTGATGCCAGTGTCGCTGTCAAATGGTTTGTACCGGAGATTAACAGCGAAAAAGCGGCTCGTCTTTTGGACGGGAGTTATGAATTAATAGCCCCAGACTTACTGCTACCTGAGTTTGGCAATATCCTGTGGAAAAAGGTTCAGCTAGGGGAAATTACTACAGAAACGAGCCGCAAAATTATACATGACTTTCAGTCAGTGATGTTGCAAACTTACCCTTCAAAACTGTTGTTAGAAGCTGCTGTTGATATGGCTAACAGCCTAGCACAGACTGTGGATGATTGTTTTTATCTAGCTCTTGCTTTTACGGAACAATGCCAGCTTGTCACAGCCGACCGCAAATTTTACAACGCACTGACAACAAGCTCTTTTGCTAATCATCTTCTCTGGGTAGAAGATGTAAATATTACTTAGAAAATAGCTAATAATGTATTTTTAATTTTGGAAAACACGCAGGTATTAATTATCTAGCATCAATCACTAGGTTTATTAAACAACTCCAAAATTTGCCTGCAAAACTCCTTTAGCTTTTTCCTCACTTCTTCTGAAGGCTGAGTAGTACCAACAAAATTCCAATTTTCCACCGTAGAAAGCCGCCACTGTTCGCCGAGGTGGCTGAATCCTGCTATTTCCACGCCAATTGCACGACGTAGGCCATTGACAGGATCTTGATAAAAACGAATTTGAATTAGGATACTGCGGCTGCGCCAAGATTTGCTTACCCCAGGGAAATGAAAGCCAATATCTATAGAATCAGGATCGACTAACTCTCTGGTTTCTGGGTCATTTTTCCACGGTTTGAGATCCGATCTGGCATCAGGAAACTCAAATTTAAACAGGTTAACAACTGTAGCAATCTTTTTGGCGAATTCTAGGTTTGTTGCCATCTCTGCTGCGTTCACGAAAACACTCCCCCAAGCTGCGTTTGCTAAGTGGACGATGCGACAATGTAAAAACTGCCAGAAGGCTCTTGGTATTGGTGTTTTAGCCAATCAATATCTTTTTTAATTCGCAACTTTAAATTTAGACTTTTCTGACAACCATTGTAAGAGTGGATTTTGTGTAAAAGCGTAAATTGATTCTATTAAGTAATTATACTTAAAAATCCCCAAAATATAGTTAGCCTGCGCTTTTTTTGTGAAATACCAGGAAGATTAACCAGGAATTTCAGCAAAATCCCTTGCCAATTAGAACAAGAAGTTACGCACTCCGATCTAAAATTACACTGTTAATCGGCAATACTAAGCTTGGTTTATGGCGCGTCAACGCTCTATCTTGTCATTAATTCTTGTTCTTTTGGCAACATTCCTTATTAGTTGTGGTGGCCCTACTGTCGCCACAGCACCTCCAACTTACACCCCAACACAGCTTGAGAAAATTCAGGGATATTTGCCTGAAATCCAGGCTGTGCGCGATCGCTCACAAGAACTCACAGAGTTGATCCAAAAAAATGATTGGGTAAATGTTGGTAATTTTATCCACGGCCCAATGGCGGAAGCAAGGTTGCACATGAATTATGTCATTCCCAACCTCCTGCCTCAAGACCAACAAAAAGCACGTCAAGTGGCGCGAGAAATGTTTAACCACCTGGTTCAAATCGATCAAGCCATTGACTCTGTCAATTCTCTCAAAGCCCTGAATAACGCTAAAGCTGCATTTGCAGATATTGACACTTTCCTGGGGTTGCTTCCAGAAAGTCGCACTTCAGCAGAAGCTAGTTAGTGCTTAAGATGGGAGATGGAGGATCGGGGATCGGGGATCGGGTATTGGAGAAAAATCTATTTTTATCCCTAGTCCCTAGTCCCCAGTCCCCAATCCCCAATCCCTTCTTAGAAGTTATGAATGTAGTCATCATCGGTTGTGGTGTGGTTGGGGCTGCGATCGCTTATGAACTCAGCCTAGCCAAAGGGCTAAAAATTACAGTCCTAGACAAACAACCACCTGCCCAAGCTTCCACAGGAGCCGCGTTGGGCGTTTTAATGAGCATCATCAGCCATAAAATCAAGGGCAAAGCTTGGCAGATGCGTCAAACTAGCATCCAACGCTATGAATCCTTAATTCCAGAACTAGAAGAACTCACGAATCGCAAAATTCCTTTCAACCGCCAAGGAATTCTCATGCTGTTGACGGGGAATGCAGATCCCCCCTTGGAAAGGGGGGTTGGGGGGATCTCAGAATGGGAAAAGCTTTCAGAAATTCGCCACTCTCAAGGCTACCAGTTAGAAATTTGGGACGCTGTCAAACTAAAAAAAATCTGTCCCCAGGTAGATGAAACGCAAATCATTGGCGCTATCTACTCTCCACAAGACCGCCAACTCGATCCCACAGCACTAACATTAGCTTTCGTTGAGGCTGCCCAACATAATGGCGTTACTTTTAAATTTGGTGTCAATGTTTTAGGGATGACCCCACCCCCTCTCACCGCAAGCAGGGAGGGGGGTGAAAAGTTTTGTCAGCAAATGGAGACAACGGAGGGGAAAATAGCTGCTGATTGGTTTGTAGTCGCTGCTGGACTTGGTTCGTCGCCACTATCAGCACAATTACATCAGATGATTGATATTCGCCCTGTACTGGGGCAAGCTTTGCATCTGAGATTAGGACATTCTTTGGGTAATCCTGATTTTCAGCCAGTAATTACTGGTAATGATGTCCATATTGTTCCTGTGGGTGGCGGTGATTACTGGGTAGGTGCAACGGTTGAGTTTTCCACAAATGGCAGTCATGAGATATTGCCCAACAAAGAACAGTTAGAGTCTGTCAAACAACAAGCGATCGCCTTTTGCCCAGATTTAGCAAACGCAACTACTATCCGCACTTGGTCTGGGTTACGTCCCCGCCCCGAAGGACGTCCCGCCCCAATCATTGAGAAATTATCAGGTTTTAGTAATGTCCTGCTGGCTACAGGACACTATCGCAATGGCGTCTTACTTGCACCCGCCACAGCTTACGCGATTCGTGAGATGATTATTTCTTAACGATAGACAATTAATGCCTGATGTGAATTGAAGCGACGACAAAAATTATGTTTGAAACATCTACTACAGATGTAGTGGTAATTGGTAATTAGTGGTTTTCTTCCCATTACCGATTGCCCATTACCTATTACCGGCTGAGAGTCAATTCACGATTGTATAACGATTCTCAATAAAAAAGAAATTTTTTAAATTAGCACCTTTGGGTCAACTTTAAATTCATTAAATTCAAATGTCGATAATAGAACAAAAGATTTCAATAGATTCGCTGGAATGGTTTTACCGACTCAACTTATCGGTCGCGCTATCCGAAAACACTGGGGCATTTAAAACGAGGCTCATAGGTTGTCCAGATGCTTTTGTGCTTCTTTGACTTTCTCGGCACCACGTTCAATATCAGCTTTAAGAGTCATTAGTCATTAGTCATTTGTCATTAGTTAGTGGTTAGTGGTTAGTGGTCAACAACCAACTAATACCTACTAACTACTAACTCTACATATAACGAGTCAGTTGAACGCGATATCTGTCTTTTTTAGTGACAGCAATATCCCCAACTTCTAAACGTCCTTTACCACGAATGGCGATTAAATCGCCTGTTTTAATTTGAGAACTAGCTTGGGTTACTTCCTTCCAATTGACGCGTACATCACCACCATCAATCAGTTCCACCATTTTACTGCGGGACATGCCAAAGCCAGCAGAGGCGATCGCATCCAGTCGCAAGGAAGCTTCGACGGTAGTTAATTCTTTTTTCTTTGGTTCTCTTACCTTTAACTCGCTTAAATCAATGCGCTGAGTTTTGACGGGAACTGAACGCACCTGCTTGAGGTTTATCTCTAAAAATTCCACCAATTCCGGTACGACAATTGCCTGCGCTCCGCGTTCTCCCAGTACAATAATATCCCCCGTCTTTTCGCGGATAATGCCAGTTCCCAACATTGCCCCTAAAAAATCGCGGTGAGTAGCAGTATCAAACAGAAAATTACCAGCAATATCCAACGCGGCGACAGCGACTTGAGATATATCTAAGGGAAGTTCGGAACGAGCGATCGCTATTCTCTGGCGTTCTGCTTGCGGATATCCTCCCCATACCAGTAATTGCACCTCGGTTAATCGACTAAATACCTGTTGGATTTCCGCTAACTCTGGGGGAGAAAGAAAATCCGTCAAAACCACTTCCCAAGTTTTAATAGCTTGTTCAGCTTGATCGATTACACGAGCAACAGTATCTCGATTTTCAACACCTTTTAAAAGTTCTTCTCTTGGTAGCATTATTAAATAATTTTGTTGGTGGTTGGTAGTTGGTAGTTGGTGGTTGGTAGTTGATGGTTAACAAACAACAAACAACCAATAACGAATAACTAACAACTATTCTTTGTAACCTTGAATATTTTCTGGCTCAAACTGACGTAAGATCCGAGTTGCTTCACGGGTAACACTTTCAGAGCCTTGCACTACTATTAGGTATTTACCTTCACTCAAGCGGTTGCGGTAGGGTAAAGCATCACCACTACCAGAAATTAAGCCGACTCCACCACCGACAAATACACTACCCAAAGCACCACTGGCAGCCCCTAGTAATCCTCCAACAATATGATTACCAACTTCACCTGCCCAAGCAAAGGTATTCAACCCAGTGATGAGACTGAAAGTTGCTCCTGCAAAAAATCCAAAGGGTATTAGCCAGAATGCCATGAATCTTGCCTGTTTTATGGCTACTTCCTTAGGGTCAATCAAACCAAACTCATCAGCCGTTTTGTAGCCTTTTCCCAAAATTGTACCTTTTATGCTTTCTTGCTCTAAGGCTAAGTAAGCTGATTCTGCTTGGATGCGGTCTGCTAATACAGCAACAAGGTAATTCATTGAATGTAACAACTGTTGTCTGACATTAAAGTTTTGTCCTAATTAACAGGGTATCAGTGGTTATTAGTTAGTGGTTAGTAGTTAGTAGTTAGTAGTTGGTGGCTGATTGGAACAAACAACCAACAACCAACAACCAAAAACGATCCTCACTCCAACACCTCATCTAACGGCTCACAAAAAGAGCTTACGCCTTGCTTGAGGACATACATTAAAACTGGTGTTGCCAAAATTTGCGGAAAACTCGGCATTGTTTTCAACTGTTCCATCATTCCCTTGACTGAGCCATTGAGCAAGTCATCGCGAAATCCTTGTTCGCAAATCACAGCACGCCACTTTCTTGCCAATGCGTCTAACCACTCTGAATTTGCTCTTTCTGGTTCTTGTCCGGCTCGAATAGCTAATGTCATTGCTGCATCTTCCAAATCGCCTTCACAATCCTCAATCAGATCCAGTGCTTCCATCACTGCTGAATCTTCTGCCAATTGAGAGCGAAAGCGTGCTATTTCTTGCGCTGTGACTTTTGTCATATGATAGATGTTTCCTAGCCAAGGGATTGACCACTCAGTTATGTTATTCCAATTTTGACAAATTTAGTCGAGCCGATTGTGTAAGGTGCGATCGCCTCAAAATTACCATTCCCCTGCTAACCTCTTCAAAGCCAACAAACTCGCACCATAAGCAGGTTCATATCTTGGTACAATAACTGTTGTAGAAGGAAATTTAGTCACAATAGATGCTGCAAATATTTCATGGATATTGCATTTACTTTGCCACACACTTCCAGTTGTGACTATTTCAAAATTCAATAAATTTTCTCCAATCATTTTGTTGATCGTTTCTTGCTGTTTTGATTCAGGCAGTATCCCGATCGCCCTTTTAATCGAAAGATTAGAAATAGAACAGATTATACTGGAGTTAGTGCAGACTAAAAATTTAACAGCTATCTGTCAACAGTAGGGATGTTGCAGTGCAACAACTTTACAAATGTCAATCTCCCAAATAAATACCCAAACCACGCGCAGTTTTGACTAAAGTATCCTCTGGGTTAACAGCTCTATACTGAGCGATCGCCTCAGCAATTGGCACACTGATAACTTGGCGATTTTGCCATGTCACCATGTAGTCATATTTAGCTTCGGCGATGAGATTTACCGCTGCTACACCAAAGGCAGCAGCTACGAGTCGATCTAGTGGTGAAGCAGTTCCACCCCGTTGGATGTGTCCTAACACTGTAACTCGCGTTTCCGTACCAGTGCGATCGCTAATTTGGTCGGCTAAGTATTGACCAATACCACCATATCGAGATTGACCCAAACGATTTGTCATTGTGAGAGTTTCACCGTCTTGAGTACGAACTGCCTCAGAAACAATAATTAAACAATAGTTCTTGCCTTTGTCTTGGCGCTGTTTAATTTGGGAGCAAATGTGGTCAATCGTGTAAGGAATTTCTGGAATTAAAATCACATCTGCTCCCCCAGCAATTCCCGCAGCAATGGCAATGTGTCCGGCATCACGACCCATCACTTCTAAAATCATGACTCGACTGTGAGAAGCGGCGGTAAAATGTAACCTATCGAGTGCTTCTGTGGCAATATTAACTGCGGTATCAAAACCGATGGCATGTTCGGTAATGCCAATATCATTATCAATAGTTTTGGGAATACCCACTAAATTAATACCGCCTTGTTGTGCCAAGCGACGCAAAATAGCCAAGCTACCATCGCCACCAATCCCAATCAAAGCATCTAAATCTAGTTGATGGTAGCCAGCAATAATTTCTTCGGAGCGATCGCATACACTGCCATCAGGCATAGGAAAAGCAAAAGGATCGCCTGTGTTGGTGGTTCCTAACATTGTTCCACCAGAAGTTAGTAGCGGATCAACTAAGTCGATTTCCAGTTTGGTGACTTGCGGTGGACGCGCCATTAATCCCAGAGTTGCTTGACGAATTCCCAGTACTTCCCAACCTTGGACACAAGCACAATGGACAACAGCTCTTATAACCGCATTCAAACCAGAGCAATCTCCTCCACTAGTAAGAATGCCAATACGCTTGCATTTTCCCATATATTTTTTAACGTTTCAAACGTGAAATATATTTAGTAGTAGATTAAACGATTAGCAGCATTCAATAGCTGAAAAATCCACAGTGATTTTATACCGTTTCACTATCAGTCTGATACCTTTGGCGGGGAGACAAGGAGGACACGCTAGGGACTGGGGACTAGGGTATAAAAATTATGAATTATGAATTATGAATTATGAAATTTTCAGCATTCATAATTTCCACCTATGCCTAATCCCCAATCCCCATTGCCGACGGACAGTCGCCCCAAGTCGGGGAACCCGCCCACTGCGCTGTCCTCCCTAATCCCCACTCCCTACGGTCGTGGGGGCCCCGAGTTCCCGTGAAATGGTATTAGATTCCTAGCCTTTGGTAAACCTGTTCTAAATGCCGCAGATGGTTTTGCGGATCAAAACATGCTTCGATTTCGGCTGGTGACAATTTTTCGGTGACGCGCGGGTCTTTGCTAATCAAGTCACGAAAATTGCCTTCTGGCTGATTCCAAGCTGTGTGTGCGTTTTCTTGCACAATTTTATATGCTTCCTCGCGGGTAATTCCCTTTTCTACCAACGCGAGTAGAACTCTTTGACTAAACACAACGCCGCCATAGACGTTCATGTTCCGCGCCATGTTCTCTGGATAAACCAGCAGGTTCTGCACTAGGTCGGTTGTCTCCAACAGCATAAAATGCGTCAAAATGCAAGCATCAGGCAAAATCACTCGTTCTACAGAACTGTGAGAGATGTCCCGCTCATGCCAGAGGGCAACATTTTCCAAAGCTGCTACGGCATGACCTCTAATAATTCTGGCCATGCCTGTGAGTCTTTCAGAACGGATGGGGTTGCGCTTGTGGGGCATTGCCGAGGAGCCTTTTTGCCCCTTAGCAAAGAATTCTTCTACTTCCAAAACATCGGTTTTTTGCAGGTTACGAATTTCAACGGCAAAGCGTTCTATGGAGGCTGCAACTAAAGCTAATTGTTGCACGAAATCGGCATGGCGATCGCGTGATATTACCTGTGTCGATGCAGCATCTGGTTGGAGTCCGAGTTTTTGGCAAGCGATCGCTTCCACACGCGGTTCAATATTGGCATAGGTTCCCACTGCACCGGAAATCTTACCAACAGCAATAGTTCGCCGCAGAATTTGCAGGCGTTCTTGATGGCGCAATACCTCTGCCAACCATCCCGCTAGTTTAAAACCAAAGGTGATGGGTTCGGCGTGAATACCATGAGAACGTCCGATCATCACTGTGTAACGATGTTCTTTGGCCTTTTGACGAATCGCATCAATTAATGCTTGCAGATGTTGCAACAATAAATCTAGACTAGCAACGAGTTGCAATGCTAAAGCTGTATCCAACACATCAGAACTGGTTAAACCCAAGTGAATGTAGCGTCCAGCATCGCCTACATATTCATTGACATTTGTCAAAAAAGCAATGACATCGTGACGGACTTCAGCCTCAATTTCCAATACCCTTTGGGGGTCAAAATTCGCCTTTGCCTTAATTTCCTCAACCGCCTCGGCTGGAATGTAACCTAATTCCGCCTGCGCCTCACAAACAGCGATTTCTACTTGCAACCAGGTTTTGAATTTATATGCTTCCGTCCACAAATTGCCCATCTCGGGCAAGGTATAACGCTCAATCACAGTCCGCCACAGAGTACAACCGTCATATTGTACTGTAGCCTGTAGGTCAACAACCTTCTGTAGGGGAAAAGGTTAAAGGGAAATGGAGAAGGGTTTCTCAATTGTTATCCCTTCCCCTTTGGCTGACTTCTGCAAGAAGTTTAACGGAACTTTTAGAGATGATGCGGGAAAATGGGGGAATACGCGATCGCGTTTTCTACGTCTTCAATCGCATTGATGAAACTTGGTACAACACTCAGCTACACCAACGTCTGGATGATTTGATTAGCAACCAGTTTCGGGATACAAGCAGGGTTTATAAATTTCGTCAAACCATCAACCAAACTCTCAAAACCCAGTTATTACTAATGGCAGATAAACAAGCAGATGAAATTTTGCAGCAGTATTCCCAGGCACGTGCTTATTTAGAAAAAACATTACAACAAGAAGCTGAGGAAAAGATTGTTAATAGAACTTACGCACTATACAAATCGACTATCATCTGTACTAACGGAATTCGGTCGTTTCAGGCTGTTGATGACAAAACTAAGGACAGGTAGCGAGCGATCGCGCTTTGTGGAAAAATCAGATTGAAAGGCATTGAAAACCTAATTCCATACTTGATTGTTTTTGTCAATGCGTAAGTTCTATATTTATATTATTAATATTTTTTAATTTCTCAATGTCTATATATACTGTAAAATTTTACTAATTCATAAGATGTGCGATTTAGAGATATTTGTTCGAGAAATATAAACAGTATAAAACTCTAACCTTTTATATTCTGGAGATTTGTTATGAAAAAAAATAAATTATTATTAATTACTTTAATAGTAGCATCAGCATTTATCAATAATAGTGTAGCAAAAGCAAATAATTCACGGAAATTAACAATCATAAATAAAAATAAACAAATAATAGTTTCTGCACATATTAAATCAGAAAATTCTGATAAATGGGAATATGCTTTTGATGATTTAGCGAAAATGCTTATGCCTGGTGAATCCATATCTATAAAATTAAATCCTAATCAGTGTATTTATAATCTAAGTTTTCTGTATGGTAATGGAAGTAATGGTAGATTTCGTGTTAATGCATGTCAAAGTTCTACTCTAAATGTTGTTGGAAATGGTGGTACTTACCGGAGTCATGGTCAAGGTAGAGAACGTGATTATATTCTTATTCCACCAGCAATTCCAGTAGAAATACGATACCCGGATACTGGAATCCAGCGTATTAGATAAATTTCGCGATCAACCCCCCCCCCAACCCCCGCTCTATGCATTATAAACATCTTTCTTAAAAGAAAATTTGACAGAAATAAGGAGTTATGTATAGGACTTACGCATTGACGCAATGGTAAAATAATGCATAAAGAAAAGGTGTGGTCTACTTTTAAGGTATCGGACAATCAGAGAAATCAGCAAACCCTCGACAGCACAATGTAATTTGGAACATTACACCCTGTTCTTGCTATCAGAGCCAAAGCAAGGAAGATTTACAACATATAACTAGAAATGAATTTATTAAAGTTCATGACACGCATTGGGGAATTGAAACTTTCCACAGAGCAGTCAAACAGTTATGTGGCATATGTCGATTCATGGTTAGAGATAGCCATGCAATAAAAACACATATATTTTGCTCACTTCAAGCATTTGTTCGTTTGGAAAAGATGCGTTCTGAAAACAGAATTTCTAATTGGTATGAAGTACAAAGAAATTTATTCACAAAAGTTATTCGTGAATATGTTTTAAATAACTTGAGTCCTGCCTGTGCAGTTTGACTCCATATATCTGTTTTTTTGTCAATGCGTAAGTCCTAGTTAATAAGAGTTGATTTATAAAGTAAATCTTAAGTAGGGGAGCCAGTGCGTTGCGGGGGTTCCCCCCGTTGTAGCACGTGGCGTCACCTGGCGTTGTGTCACGGCTTTAGCCTGACGCACCATGT
>NZ_JACAEU010000193.1:0-3825 GCF_013388695.1 Fischerella sp. | reverse complement strand
TCGCGATTATGAATTATTACCCGAAACATCAGAGACTTTTTTATATATTGCCATGATCCGCATTATGGTGAGGCGATTGGCATAATCTTTGACCTCTGAAAACTTTTCAAACATCCTCTTAACTAACATTTATAACTTCCACCAGTTCACTTGGGTGGTGAATTAGAAAATTAGGATTTTGTTTGGCTAATACTTCGGGTGAATTAAATCCCCAAGTTACAGCAATTACTTTAATATTTGCTTTTTTCGATGCTTCTATATCTCTGGTTTCATCACCAACATAGATGACTTCTTCAGTCCGGATCTGTTTTTGTCTTAATAAATTATTAATAATAGTAGTTTTGCCAAAAATAGTAACTCCTGAATAGATAAATTCAAAAAAATTATCTAAGCAATTGATTGTTAAAAATTCTGTAACGTTATCTTTAGAGTTAGAAGTGATAATTCCTAGCCGATGACCTTCGGCTTTAAGTAAGGTCAAGGCTTCTTTCATTCCTGGAATTGGTTCTAACTCTGGGATTTTGTTTTTTAATTCTCCTTTGACTTTTTTAACCAGAAACGGTATTTTAAACAGCGAAATACCGGAGTAACTAATAATTTCTCTAGAAGTTAAATTTCTTAACAAAGCCAATTCTTCTGGAGTGATTTGTACATAACCAAATTCTTTTGCTAAACGGTTGGCAATACTTACAAGAGCATCTACTGTATCAGCGATCGTGCCATCAAAATCAAAAATAATTACTTTCTGGGTCATTCTTGTGCCTGCTGGAATGCGTCTAGATTAGCACGGGCATTCCGTCGTAACATTTCTGGCTTAATCCGCCGCAACGCCGATGCCGGAAATCGTTTATCCCATTCTGAATCGGAGATTTGGGCTAATTCTATCAGCTTAGGTGCAAGATTCCCAGAATAAGGTTGAAATTCTGCTACGTCAGTTGCATGTGCAAAACGCTGATTCCAAGGACAAACATCTTGGCAAATGTCGCAACCAGCAACCCAGCCTTGCAAGTGAGGTGTAACTGTCTCTGGTAGTTTGTCATGCCGATTTTCAATTGTGTGATAGGCAATACAGCGATTTGCATCTACCACAAATGGACTAGTTATGGCGTTTGTAGGACAAGCCTGTATACAGCGAGTACAAGAACCGCAGTGTTGCGTATGGGGAGTATCCGGGGTCAATTCTAGATTTGTCAACACTTCTCCCAAAAACACCCAAGAACCATACTCCCGCACGATCACGTTACCATTTTTGGCAATCCATCCAATTCCGGCTTGTTGTGCCCAGAGTTTATCCTGTACAGGCCCTGTATCTGCGTAATAACATGCTTGTATTCCTTCATCTAGTTCTTGTAACCAGGAGGAAAGTGCTTTTAGTTTTTTGTGCATGACTTTGTGATAATCTCGTCCCCAGGCATAACGAGATATCTTGGCGTATTCCTTACCTTCAGGACGCTGATGTGGTGTGTAGTAGTTGAGAGCAACACATATTAGCGATCGCACTTCTGGCATTACCAACCGAATATCCTGACGTTTGGGGGAAGTCATCCATTCCATATCAGCGTGATAACCCAGCGCTATCCATGCTTGTAACCGCTGCGCCTCTGTATCTTCATCTACCCCATCCACAGCAGCTATTCCTACCTTGTGAAATCCCAACTCTAAGGCTTTTTGCTTTACTTTACTGCTGCTTGTTCCGGAAAATTGATTCATTTACCTTATCGAAAATTTGCCGGATTGGTTGCATCTAGATTATACATTATCTAGTCAATACATGATTATCTGAGTCTATGCATGTATTTGCTCTTTTTTAGGAACACTATTTGTAAATTTTATTTGCAATTTGTAAACAAATAATGCAAAATGTAAAACAAGAGCAAAAAACGCTCTTGGCAATTCCCAGCGTATTCACTAAACCAACTGTGGTGCAATCATGACATTCACTACTGATTCAGCACAAACTCGTTTTTCTAGATCTTTCAATTACAGCAACCAGCCAGGTGACGCCGTTGCATCTACTGTTGCTGTATTTACAAGCCTAAGTGTAGATGACCAGTTGGCAGTACTCTGGTATGCTTACACCGAAATGGGACGTTCAATTACGCCAGCTGCTACCGGTGCTGCTCGTTTACAGTTAGCCGAAGGTCTGCTGAATCAAATTAAGCAGATGTCTCATCCAGAGCAGTTGCAGGTAATGCGCGACCTGGCTGCTAAGAAAAATACTCAGTTTACTCGTTCCTACGGTATCCTGAGCGCCAATACAAAGCTGGCTTTCTGGTACGAACTATCTGAATTAATGGTTAAAGGCTTCGTCGTTCCCATGCCATCTAACTATCAACTCTCTCGTGATGGCGTGCAGGTATTAGAAGCGCTCAAAGAACTTGATTTTGGTCAACAAATCACCGTTCTTCGCAAAGTTGTAACCGACATGGGTGTTGATCCTCTAGCTGATTAATACATGAAAGCAGCTATGCCAGAGGAGAAAATGCTTAGACCCTAAGCTTTTTACTCCTCTACGACTAGTTAATATTTCCTGACATCCTGTACTAAATAAATTCGCAATATCTTTCCTTATCTCCCTTATTTACAAGCCAATTGCTCTTTATATCTCCTCTAGTGGCGGGGAGAAAATAAAGGGCAATTTTTATTAGTGTTTTGTTAGTAGTTAGTAGTTAGTGGTTAGTAGTTAGTTTTTAACCACTATCCACTATCTACTAACCACCATCAAAAAAATACATCTCCAGCAACAGGTTTGAATTTGCTGTTGTGTGTAAATTGCATAGAAAATAATCTGGAGTTGAGTTTATGCTTTCATCACAGCCATCGCAATCTGCTACAGTTCCAGAGCAATTCACAATAGAAGGAATTGCAGAACCAACAATCCTGCGTTACTTTCAAACCTTAAATGCAGGAGAATTTGATGATACTGCTAGCTTATTTGCAGACGACGGCATAATGCATCCACCATTTGAATCTGGAATTGTTGGACAAGATGCGATCGCTAGTTATTTAAAACAAGAAGCTTCAGATATTAAAGCATACCCTCGCCAAGGAGTCTCCGAGAATTTAGAGGAGGGTACAGTCCAATTTCAGGTTACAGGCAAAGCACAAACTTCTTGGTGCGGTGTCAATGTTTTGTGGCAATTTATCCTCAACCAACAGCGGCAAATTCTTTACGTCAAAATTAAACTTTTGGCCTCTCCCCAAGAGTTACTGAATATGCGAAGGGATTAGTTAGCAAGATACATATCCCCAACTTCTGGTGAGGATGAATTTTACTTTAATTTGGTTGTTTTACTGACAAATATTTTTGGTGTGTGAGAAGGTAAGCTACAAAATTAGATAGCATTCCTTCAGTAACGAAGGAATGCATCTAGAAACTCAGAAACATCTCAGATAATCGATTTGACATTGAACTGCCTCCTCACTATTACATATGAATGTGTGGAAGCGAGTAATTAATTGGTAGTAGTTTTAGCACCGCTGGTTAAGCTTCATAATTATAATACCCGAGATAATAAATTAATAAAAGTAAGCTTGGTTGCCAGTTTGGCAATTTTTAGCTGGCAGAAAAAGAAAAAATACTTATGATAATTTTTACTACAAAAATAATTGTCAAAGTTAAGAAGTGTATCATACACTCTCACAAAATAGCCATCTAAGTAGAAAGGCATAAATAAACTAAAAACAGTGCGGGCTAGAAGCCCACCCCACAAGAGCTTTAATAATATTGTGGGGTGGAGAGAAGTCCGAGCGGAGGCTTCCTCCGTAGACGCCCTCCGGGCGGCTTCCCAAAGGGTTCGGAACTTCGGAGCATCCTGCCCGCCC
>NZ_JACAEU010000192.1:0-6142 GCF_013388695.1 Fischerella sp. | reverse complement strand
CGGTAGTGCCTTTGTCCTCGGGCATGGTGTTATTGCTACCCTTGTCGCCGGGAACGGTAGTGCCTTTGTCGTCGGGCATGGTGTTATTGCTACCCTTGTCACAAGGAACGGTAGTACCTTTATCTTCGGGCATGGTGTTATTGCTACCCTTGTCACTGGGAACGGTAGTGCCTTTGTCCTCGGGCATGGTGTTATTGCTACCCTTGTCGCTAGGGAGAGTGTCGTTACCAGTTCCTTGATTAGCGCCAGTTGGTATGTTGCTAGCGGGGTTCGTATCTCCACTACCAAAAAGCTGACCCCAATAGTTGTCATGAAAACCAACGCCAAGCTCTGTATAATTAGGGTTAAGAATATTAGCTCGGTGTCCAGAGCTATTCATCCAAGCTTGAACAACCTGTTCAGGTGTTTCTTGCCCTGCTGCAATGTTCTCTCCCATTGTCTGAGCTTCATAGCCAACTGCCTTAGCTCTGTCCCACGGTTGAGAGCCATCTGGCCCTGTATGACTCAAGACACCGCGTTTTGACATGTCTTCAGCATACTTGTCAGCAGCATAGTCCAGTTCAGCATTTCCTTTTAGAGGTTGAAGACCAGCCTTAGCTCGTTCTTGGTTAGTGAGGTCAAGAACCTGTTTTTCAAATGTTGCGTTGTCTGATGCCATTAATCTGTCCTCACAAAGATTTGTTTGCATGAATTCAGCAGGAATAACCACTCTGCTGCAACTTTTGGTAGAAGCAAACCTGAAGAGGGCTAAGCAAGGATAATCAGAGCGAAACTGTAACCAAGGTGCTAGCAAAGTAAATTTTGTGTGCTGCTATGAACCACCTCGCGATCAAGGCTTTCAAAAAAGCTTAGTTTTTGCCTGGAGTATGCTTTGAACTAAGGCAATTTTATTTTTGGAACCTCTGCTGTATATTGAGTTTTAGCAATTGCATGACGACTTGTTGCAGCGGAGCTACTGTTAGCCCTGCATCCGTAAATTTCATCTATTTAGAAACAAGATCTGGTCAGAGGCCTATTGATTTGCCTTAGTTGTGACAATTAGATTCAGACCTGTGGCTTCAAAAGGGAATGACGTAAGTAATCGATCCTTGGTAATGTCTGGTGTCCCTTAGGATATTGTTTTTGAGGGACTTTTGCTTGGGAAAAACTGGAATTGTGGAACTAGTACTCATCTGAATCCTCGACTCATCAGATTTACAGACACGCCCTACAAGACATTCCGCATCCTTATACAGAATGCAAATGTCAGTCGAGGCAGAACGTTGACTTGCAGGGGTATTCTATCGTTAATTTTGGATTACCCCTACATCGGAGCGGTTTGCTACTTTGCTTTTTTCACTAGTTAAGCAAGTAAAAACAAGTATCTCTACAAAAAAATTAGATACTTGCAAAATCTAGGGATTTGGATGCAAACCTGTATACGTACGCACTTTCACGTAATTTGCTTTTAACGAGTATATCAGCTTCAGCGATTTTTTGTATACAAAAAAAAATAAAATAACCCTTCCCATTTAAAGATTTGTTAAAGTATTACCTCAAATACATATACTCGTATATGCATAAATAAAGCTGTCAAACCGTGCTATTTCAGAGAAAATGCTGCATATTGGAATATTCACAAAATAAAACTCTCACAACATCATAATTTCATCAAAAATGCCATTTTATTCCTCAAATTTGATGTAGCAAATTTCAAATATTTGTTATTTTTAATACTTTTAATATGGCAAAAGACTAGCAATATTACTGAGGTAAATTATTTTTTTTTTGATTGCAAAAACTTTAATCCAAACTGACGAGGAGGAAAAATATCGGTTATACTGATTATTTTTTATACAAATTAATGTACTGATTTTTAACCTTTAGTACTTAAGCAAGGTGATTAACAGTATTTTTTACTCACGAGCCATCAACTATTGATAAAATCCAACATCTGCAAGTATTATAGTCTTGATATCTATAACAAACACAGGTAACGAATTTTTTTTGATTGTAATTTTATTTACTAAAAATTTTTATCTCGTTAAAAAAAAGAAGCAAACTCTGTAAAAAATTAGGTCTAAAATTTCTGAAATCAGTATAGAATGTGATATTTTAGCTAAGTCGGATAAAATTCTAGGATTAAAAATTGACAAAATCTTATTAGAAAAAATCCTGATGTGGTAAAACAAACATGTAAAGAAAAGAGATATAGGGCTGAAAAACTTGTTAGACACTTTAGATACTCTCACAGCGTGAGTTGTTCAGATTTCTGCCCAAACCTTAGAATACCGAATGTGCTAGTCAGGAATTATGACGACACAAAGCTTACTAGTGGGTAGCGAAATGCTTCAGGCAGATGAATTGTTGTCTTTACTGCATCGTTACCAGTTGTTGCCGCAGGTCTTACGGGCCAAAGTGATAGACGAAGCGATCGCCCAATTTTCTTGCACAGAAGCAGAAAAAGAAGCAGCGATCGCCCACTTTTGCCAACGTTACCAACTCACCTCAAAAGAGCTACAAAAGGCATGGTTGCAACAGCACCATCTCACTGAAGCAGCGATGCAAGAGTTGGCAATTCGTCCAGTACTGATCAAGAAATTCCAGTATGCCATGTGGGGCAAAAAACTGGAGTCCTATTTCCTACAACGCAAAGCAGACCTGGATCAAGTCGTGTATTCCATGATTCGCACCCAGGATGAAGGGCTAGTCCAGGAATTATATTTTCGGATTCTTGAGGGAGAACAATCCTTTGCCGCCGCCGCCCAGCAGTATTCCCAAGGCCCAGAATCAAAAACAGGGGGAGTTTTGGGACCAGTTCCTTTGTCTCAACCCCATCCGGTAATTCAAAAAATTTTGTCTGCGAGTCAACCAGGGCAACTTTGGGAACCACGCTTAATAGCCGATTGGTTTGTGATTATTCGCCTAGAGAAATTCTTGCCTGCACAGTTGGATGAAACTATGCAGTTGTGGTTGCTAGACGAACTCTTTGAAAGCTGGATACAAACACAAATTCAAACGCGCCTACAATCTTCTAACCATTGTGTGGAGTCTGTTGCGGCATGAAGCCAGGTATCACCCAAGCTGAAATATTAGAATTCTTAGCCGACACTCCCCCGTTTGCACAACTTCCGCGTGCCAGCTTAGATACACTCGTTGTTAACTGTCAACTGCTGCAATATCGTACCGGACAGTGGATGCTAGTCAGGGGAAGAATGCCAGCGCAAGTCATGGTAATTTATCAAGGACAAGCGAGGGTATTGGGTTATGACCAGCGGATGGAGTCTCAAGTTAGTTTGACGGTGGTAGAGAAAGGAGAGTTCCTGGGTTGGTTAGGATTGTTGCGTGGGGTAGGCTGCGAAGCGGCGATCGCCTCTACAGAAGTCATCGCCATCACTATAGAAGCAGCAGAATTTCTGGGATTGATGAGTACAGTACCAGAATTTGAACAAGCAGTGCGATCGCGCCCCCACATCATAGAAGTATTTGAACTCCTAAGTTTAGAACTCCAGCGTCAAGCAGATGCTGCCACTAATCTAAAAGATTTAGCGCGTCAAGTTTGGCAAGATACAAAAGTAGTGAATTTACCCGCAGGAACGGTAAATTCCCAACAACTTGATGATAAGCGCTTGTGGTTGGTCAGTGCTGGCAGCATTGACGATATGACAGTTGGTAGTCGATTATCGTTGAGTCACTCAAGGAAGACTTGGGACAGTGAAACCGAAGTACGCTTACTCGGCATTCCTTGGAAGACTGAAAACAAAAATCCTCCTCCCACCCCCAGTTTAAAAATTTCTCCTGCTCCAGAATACCCACCCAACCCCGCTGCTGAAAGCATCGCACCAGCAGACACGATCTTTGTATCGGGACAGGGTAATATTGATGCTCCCTTGGCCTGTTTCCAGATGTTGAGTCGCATCTTAGGGGGTTCTTTTCGCCGCGATTTAATCCGCAAAGTTTTGACCAATCAACAGAAGTCGAAAAAGCAGATTTCCTTGCAAGTGGCGGGAGCAGTTGTAGAAATGATGGGTTTGCACGCCCAATTAGCTAAAGTTCCTGCTAATGTCATCAACCGCCTCAATGCGCCAGCAATAATTTACTGGCAAGATAGTTTCGCCCTGCTATACAAAATTACAGAACGCGAAGTTGTTATAGCCGATCCATCCAAGGGAATCTCTAGCTATTCTGCTGCTGAGTTTGCCGACATTTGGGGGCAATCAGGACAGGTATTGATGGTAGAAAAGGCAGAAAGCGATCGCCCAGAAAAATTTAGTCTGCGTTGGTTTTTGCCTTCTATCTACAAATACCGCTTGGTATTAGTGGAAGTTCTGGTTGCTTCCTTTTTTGTCCAGGTATTTGGTTTGGCAAACCCAATCATCACCCAAATCATCATCGATACCGTATTAATTCAAAAAAGCCTTGACACTCTAGATATCCTGGGGATATTCTTGCTCGTGATTGCAGTGTTTGAGGCGATCTTAACGAGTCTGCGTACCTATTTGTTTGCTGACACTACTAACCGTATCGACATCCGCTTGGGGTCAGAGGTAATCGATCACCTTTTGCGATTGCCCCTGAGTTATTTTGAGCGTCGCCGCGTGGGAGAATTGGCGGGACGTATCAATGAACTGGAGAATATTCGCCAATTTTTGACAGGCACAGCCCTGACGGTGGTGCTAGATGCCCTGTTCTCTGTGATTTATATCGGTGTCATGCTGTTTTACAGCTGGGTGCTAACACTCGTCGCCCTCGCCACAGTGCCATTATTTGCAGTTCTGACAACTCTTGTGGTTCCTATTGTTCAGCAACAGTTGCGAAAAAAAGCTGAACGCTACGCCGATACCCAGTCCTACCTTGTCGAGGTAATCACCGGCATTCAAACGGTGAAGGCACAGAATATCGAGTTGAAATCTCGCTGGCAATGGCATGAACGCTACACCCGCTACATCAGTGCTGGTTTCAAAAATGTCCTGACTTCCAGCACAGCCAACTCCATCAGTGGATTTTTAAATCAATTCTCTAGTTTTGTATTGCTGTGGGTAGGCGCTCATTTAGTCATCTCCGATAAACTCACACTAGGACAACTAATTGCCTTTCGGATTATTGCTGGTTATGTTACCAGCCCACTACTGCGTCTGATTCAACTGTCACAGAACTTCCAAGAAGTAGCATTATCCATCGAACGCCTTGGTGATGTTTTAGATACAACACCAGAAGTACAGTTAAGCGATCGCAACAACATTCAGTTACCAGAAATTCAAGGAGCAGTCAAATACACAGGCGTTTCCTTTGGGTTTAACCCTGATGATGCCCTACAACTTCTGAATATCAATCTTGATATTCCTGCTGGTACCTTTGTTGGTATTGTTGGACAAAGCGGTTCTGGTAAAAGCACAATGACAAAATTGTTACCGCGACTCTACGAACCCGTAGCAGGACAAATTCAAATTGACGGCTATGATATCAGGAAAGTAGAATTGAATTCATTGCGCCGACAGATTGGGATGGTGCTACAGGATACCCTGTTGTTTGAGGGAACAATTCAAGATAATATTGCCCTCATTCGACCAGACGCAACTACCGAGGAAATTATTGCTGCTGCTAAAGCTGCTGCTGCCCACGATTTCATCATGGGACTACCCAACGGCTACAACACAATTGTTGGAGAACGGGGTTCTGCCCTTTCTGGTGGACAACGACAACGAATTGCGATCGCACGTACAGTTTTGCAAAACCCCAGATTACTAATTCTCGATGAAGCCACCAGTGCATTAGATTACCAGTCTGAACAACAAGTATGTCGCAATTTGATGGAGGTATTTCGGGAACGTACAGTCTTTTTCATCACTCACCGTCTTAACACCGTCAAAAACGCCGATATCATCATCATCATGGATCAGGGTGTAATTGCCGAGCAAGGAACACATGCCGAACTTATGGCAATGAAAGGACGCTATTACTGTCTTTATCAACAACAGGAGTCACAGCTATGAAGTGGTTAGTTGTTGGTGGTTAGTGGTTAGTTGTTGGTGGTTGTTGGTTGGTTGATTATTGGTTGATGGTTGATTGCTGGTTATTTCCAATTCCCAATGCCCAATGCCCAATGCCCACTTCCCCACTTCCCCACAGCCCCCAACCCCAGAGGGGGCCCCTAGCCCCCACT
>NZ_JACAEU010000032.1:0-10517 GCF_013388695.1 Fischerella sp. | reverse complement strand
TTTTCGGGTACAAGCCCCTAATTTTAATTATGTAAAAAAAGAAACTGCGAAGCATCATTATTCAAGCCCCCAATTTTAATTGTGGGGATTTCAATTTTGAATTTTGAATTTTGAATTTTGAATTGGAGCGAAGCGAGTGGCTGTCTGCTGCGATCGCAGTTGGTTGTGTTGATTTACCTAATTTCAAGCGAACCTGGCCACGTAGTGTATGGTTTAATTTTTCCCAAACCCCTTTGCGCTGCCATTTCCTGTAGTAGCTGTAAACTGTTGAACTGGGAGGAAAGTCTACTGGAAGCATATTCCATTGACATCCAGTTTTTAAGTGATAATAGATTGCATTGCATACTGAGCGCATATCAGTTGTGCGCGGATGCCCTCCTTCTTTGGGTGGTGGAATTAAGGGTGCCAGGATTTCCCACTCCATATCATTCAAGTCTGTGGGATAAGACTTTCGTGCCATGAGTAACTATGTAAATATACTGTACATGAGGTATTTTAATCCTTGTGGTAATTCCCACCTGGTCGCCTTTAGATTTACTTTATAAATAGCCTCTAATATGTCTTTAAGTTCCATAATGGTTGGGATATGATGGGGTGACAAGGTGGTTATATTGGTGATTGAATCAAGGTCATAGCACGTAGACAGCTTTGAAGAAGACTTTACCGCTTCGCTTGAACTCTGCTATAGATGATGACATGGAAACGCAGGGACACGGCCACGCAGAGAATGAATCATGTGTAGCGAGATTTTTGAGAATTTGTATTACAGAAATTAAATTAGCCATCACAATTGACTCAAACGCTTATTCAGCTAGGAGTGAGTGTGAAATTAATGTTGCTTAGTCAAATTGAACACTGCTGCCACCTTAGTGTGTTCAATATTAGTTAATTTGATGACTGACCTAGTTGCGTATACTTACTTGAACAAAAATCCCTAGCTTGATATTTCTCCGAAAGATTTGCCTGCACTGTATTTTGCCGTTTTTTAGTTCGGTACAACAAATCTTAAAGAAGGCTTCAGAAACAAGCCAGACTCAAGTCAGGGTAAGAAAAATTTAAAGATGGATTTGGAATCGCTAATTTTACTGACATTTAAAAGAAATCTTACTAAATTTTGCCAGTAAACCTTTATAATTTGTTTAGACGACACATACGAACTGTCAAAGTTAATGTTTAAATATTAACAATTAAATGTTGATTGCTTTTTTAAGATATATCTTAAAAAAGTAATTTTAATATTTTATTCAGTAGCGTTAATGACTGTATATTTCAATTTTTGTTTGTATATATTGAAAGCACAAATATTAAATATAAACAAAATCTCAAAATAGAATCTTTCATTATTTTGCCAAACTGGCAACAGAAATATATATAATTTGTTATTCATTGATTTACCAAGGTTTTTTATTTATGTCTACCGAGAATGCCACAAAGTACTCAAATTAGAGTAGAACCAGGAAGACAATACAATTGCCCTTTAACTTACCACATTTTTGATATTTTGAGATATGTTTGAACAAATTATGGAGGTGCAAAACAAGCTAGATAACTGAATGGAAAAGTAGCATTGCAGTAATTTCTTAACAATTACCGTCACAATATGATTGGTCAGTTACTTGCAGGACACTATAAAGTCCTTGAAGTATTGGGTGAGGGGGGTTTTGGTCAAACTTATATTGTTGAGGACATACATCTCCCTAAAAAACCTAAATGTGTCCTCAAACATCTCAAAACTAACAGTGCAGATCCAGAATCTTTAGAAACTGCCAGAAGGCTATTTCAAAAGGAAGCAGAAACTCTGCAACAGTTGGGTAATCACGACCAAATACCAAGACTGTTAGCTTACTTTGAAGAAAATCAACAGTTTTACTTAGTACAAGAATTTATTGAGGGGCATCCCCTTAGTAGAGAACTAATTTTGGGGCAAAGATGGACTGAAAGCCAGACGATTGAGATGCTCATGGAAGTATTGAGCATTTTGGAATTTGTCCACAGCCAAGGAGTAATCCATCGTGATATCAAACCTGACAATCTAATTAGACGTGCTTGTGACAATCAATTAGTTTTGATTGATTTTGGGGCCATCAAACAGCTACGAAGCCAAACAGCTATTGGCCCAGGACGGCAAAATATCACAATTATTGTTGGTACTCGCGGTTACATGCCCTCTGAACAGATTAGACGTTTACCACGTCCTAGTAGTGATATTTATGCTTTAGGGATGATGGGTATTCAGGCACTAACAGGGGTGTATCCGCACACACTACAAGATGAGCCGGATACAGGCGAAATACTTTGGCAAGATCTCACTTCTGTAAGTCCAGAGTTAGCTGATGTCCTCACCAAGATGACGCGCTACCATTTCAAAGACCGTTACCAAACAGCAACTGAAGCATTGCAAGCGCTTCGAGAATTGGCGAATTCTCATGTTAGTAAGACTGTCAAAACTGAGGTCAAACCAGAAATTACTACTACGAACTTACATCAACTAACTCTAGAATGGGTAGAAGATGGGCAAGTAAAATATCGTACAATTCTGGAGAATCAAGAGAGCAAAAACCCAGGGAAAATTCGCATCGGTCGTGACCCTCAAGAGTGCGATATTGTTTTACTAGATCCGACAATATCTGGGCTGCACGCAGAAATCTTTTTTCATTCTCAAAAGCAGAGGTTTTATTTGCGGAA
Source organism: Fischerella sp. (assembly GCF_013388695.1). Lineage (NCBI taxonomy): Bacteria > Bacillati > Cyanobacteriota > Cyanophyceae > Nostocales > Hapalosiphonaceae > Fischerella > Fischerella sp. Next base: position 7,832 of record NZ_JACAEU010000032.1, on the reverse strand, counting down.
TCTTCGCCAGCAAAATCCTCCTATAGTCGATGGACAATTACTTTTGGCTGGTGAAATACCTCTTGCTGTTGGCAGCAGTCTGCGCTTAGGTAAACAGGATTTTAAGGTTAAAGAGATTACGTGCAAGCAGTATCCTAATGGCTACACTCCAATAGAGTACGCTAGACGTTTTGCAATTACACTAGCATCGCCACAACCTGTGCTTAAGACGATACGGATATCGCAAATTCAAAAGTCAGAAGAAGTTGCTAAGCCTGTACTACCACAGAATCCTACCAGTGTTTCGCCTTCACCCAAGCAAATTAAACCACCAACACCAAGAGTAGGTACGGCAGTTTTAATAAGCGCGATCGCCGGTGTAATTGTTTTGAATACTGGTAAGTTAGGTAAAGGTAATTCACAACAAAATCTTGTATTACAACAACCGCAACTGTGTCGTCTTGTTTCTCCCTCTGGCGGGAAATTATTGGCAAATTTACGCCCTGAACCACAAACAGAAGTTGGCGCAATGAAACAGTTGAATCTCGGCGAGAAGGTTTTATTTATTCAAGCGCGAGGAGATTTTGTACAAGTCAAACTTTCTGATGGTACACAAGGTTGGGTGTTTGGAGATGAGATCCAGCCTTGTGAAAAAACAGCACGTACTTATCGTGGCTCCTCAAGTTTACTGTCTTATTAATTGCGATCGCCTCTTTAATCGTTTATAAAATCCCCAAAAACGCACTGTTTGATTAATAAATGCGTCTTTGGGTAAGATTAACCTAAAACCGTGACCCAGACTGCTTCAAAAACTCCTTCTCCTCTGAAGTTGAGGTTCTTCCTAAAATCGCATTCCGATGGGGAAAACGCCCAAAGCGTTCAATCACTTCCATGTGACGAATGGCATAGTCAATGCAGCTGGCACTATCAGGGTCATCACTGAGTTGCTGAAATAACTTTACTGCCCGACGCTGATCTTCCAGGTTTTCACTGTGTTCAAAGGGCAAATAAATAAACCAGCGTTGTACGGCCAGCAATTTCCGATCGTAGCCTTTTGCAATAGCGTGATGAGCTGTTGAGAGTGCTTCCCAGTCAGTTGCGAAGGCTTCTGGAGTACCGCGAAACATATTTCGGGGGAACTGATCCAGCAGTAAAATAAGTGCCAAACAGGTATCGGGAAATTCTATCCAGTCCTCTAAGTAACCCTCTGCTGCCTTTTGGTAATCTTTTAAAAACCTGGTTCGCACTTGTTCATCAAACTCTGGTTTCTTGGTAAACCAAAAATCCCTTGGTTTGCCGTAATCGGCTTGATCGGGTTTGCCAAACCAAAAGTCTAATATTTCTTGTGCCTGTGACATTGTTTTTACTGACTAGTACAAATAACTTGTCGCATTTTACGCATATTTGCAGGCAATTCAAAATTCATGGCTTGTTGAATAAAAAGTGACGGTATGGGAATGCTAGGGGTAGCTTGTACGGTATAACTTAGCAAAGTGCCATTATCACAGTCTTGTAGGTATAAATCCGCACTAAAATCGTTAAAAGTACCTTTTTCCAAGCGAAACTGGATTTTCTGTCCCAATTCTTCTACTACATTTAGATAAATTTCTACATGGGCACTAAAAAATAAGAAAGCTTTTTGTGCCACTTGATACAAACGCTTGATTTCGCCTCGTCTGTACAATACTTCGCTTTTGCTAACATCGGGAAAATATTGCACCCACCGAGGGTAATCTGTGAGTTGCGAAAAGACTTGCGATCGCACCATTGGCAAATACATCCAAGCAGTGACAGCACCACCCCAAGCTGTATGCGATCGCGTTTCTGTTAAAACTTCACCCTGTATTATTCTCTGTTGCTTGTCTTGAGTCCAAGCCATTTGCGAACCTGCGGTAAATAAGTCTGAAATATAAGATGCAGACATAATGTTTTCAGTTACTCCTCAACACATCCACTTTCATCGGCCTAAGTTATTAACTATCTAAACCGATTGAGTCATATGTCAACAATTTTAGTTCCAGTCCAATATACAAGATTTCCGGAATAGTCCTTTACTGATTATTATGCCCAAAATTTAACTAAAATTAAGTAATTTTCATTACGAAGTAATATGTAATAATACTTAATTATATGCAAAATCTGTCACAAGTTTTATGAAAAACTTTATTTTTCATAGGTAGAATGACACAGAGATTGGGTACTGGTGATTGGGGATCGGGGAGAGTGGGAGGGGAGAACCAGAGGTGGGGAGATGAAAAGTCACGCATTCACGCATTCAAAAGTCAAAAATTTTGAATGCGTGAATTCCGCGAAGCGGTTCGCCCCATCCTCCCATCCCTCATTGTCTCCCTTGTCCCCTTTCCCTAGTCACCAGTCCCCAGTCTCTCATCCCTAAAATCAAGAGGTAAATTACGTGAGTCCATCTTCATCAAAATTAAATCGCAGATTAACCCAGGTTTTCGGCATCTTTCTCGGTATTACGATCGCTGTTTGGGTATTGAGAGGCTTTGGTATACTCACTTTTATTCCCGGAGGAGTGATTTTGCTGTTATTCTTAGCAGCGATCGCAATTGGTATTCTCAGTCACCTGCAAAGAACTTGGTGGCGTTTCTAAGCCATGTAAATGTGAAAACGATATTGCTAGTTTCATCGACATAATGGATAGTAATTCACAGCAGGTAAGCAAAGGCAACATCTTAATAGTTGATGACTCTCTGGAACATCTAAAAGCTATAGCTGCTACACTGTCTCACTATGGATATACAGTCTGGAGTTTGACTCAAGGCTCAATGGTTTTGGCAGCTGCAAAATTGGCTTTACCAGATCTAATTTTGCTTGATATCAAAATGCCAGAAGTAGATGGCTATGAAGTTTGTCAACAACTGAAAGCTGATGAAGTTACTTTCCATATCCCAATCATTTTTCTGAGTGCTTCTCATGATGTTTTTGATAAAGTGAAAGCTTTCAAAATCGGTGGTGTAGACTACATCACCAAACCATTTCAAGCAGAAGAAGTTATAGCGCGTGTAGAAAATCAGCTTACCATCCAAAAACTACAAAAGCAGCTCAAAGAGCAAAACAAGCAACTGCTTTGGGAGATGCAAGAACGTCAGCGTAGCGAAAGTAAATATCGCCGCTTGGTTGAGACATCCCAAGACATGATTTGGTCGGTGGATTTGCAAGGGCTGATTACCTTTGTCAACGCCGCCGTCAAACAGATTTACGGTCACGAACCCGAAGAAATGCTCGGGCGTCCCTTGACTGATTTTATATCGCCTGCAAATGTTGCTAAAGACCTGGAAGCCTTCCGAGGTATTCTTGATGGCGAATCTGTCTTTCAGTATGAAACTACCTGCATTCATAAAGATGGTAGCCAGCTTTACCTAATGTTTAATGCGATCGCCGTCCAGGATGAAGAAGGGACAATTGTTGGAGTTACAGGTACAGCTACAAATATTACAGCGCGAAAACGGGCAGAACAAGCAATAAAAGAAAGCGCCGACAAGCTCAGCAAGCATAACCTCGTATTGACGGAACTGGCAAAAAATCAGGTGCTTTATCAAGGCGATTTGAAAGCCGCTTTAAGTAAAATCACGGAAGCAGGAGCCAAGAACATTGAGGTAGCCCGAGCCAGCGTCTGGCTATACGACGAAACACGCACACATATTCACTGCTTCGACCTATTTGACAAGACTCATAATCAGCACAGTGATGGATTTTCTCTGTTAGTGGCAGATTACCCAGCTTATTTTCAAGCTTTGCAGCAAGACCAACCAATTGCAGCCACAGATGCTTACACCGATCCAAGAACGAGAGAATTTTCCCAGTCTTATTTAACTCCATTGGAAATTGCTGCGATGCTCGATACACCTGTGAAGCTTGCAGGTGTAACGGTAGGTGTTTTATGCTTGGAACACGTAGGTGCTCCTCGTAATTGGACACCAGAAGACCAAAATTTTGCTCGTTCCCTCAGCAATTTAGTTTCTTTGGTGCTAGAAGCACAGGAACGACGACGAACAGAAGCAGCACTGCGACAATCCGAAGCCAAATTAGCCTCAGCTTTTCGCTCATCTCCCGATCCGATCGCCCTCACTACTTTTCCAGAAGTACGCTACATCGAAGTTAACGACAGCTTCTGTAAATTTTTTGGTTATTCTCGTTCTCAGGTAATTGACCGCACCTACAAAGAATTGGATATTTGGGTGAACCCAGAAGAATGCGCTACATTGGTTCAGATTTTGCACCAAACAAAAGCAATTCGCAACCATGAGGTTGATTTTCGTAGTGCGAGTCGGGAAATCAGAACTACACTATTCAGTGCAGAATTGATCGAGATTGACGGACAACAGTATTTACTCGGAACTGCTCGTGACATAACAGAACGCAAGCAGGCAGAAAATGAAAGCCGCCTGCTACTGCTGACAACCCAAGCCATCAGTCACGCTGTAGACGTAGACAATGCCCTAGCTCTTGTTTTGCGCTTAATTTGCACCACTATCAGCTGGGATTTCGGTGAAGCGTGGATACCCAGTGAAAATGGCAGTGCTTTGGAGTATAGCCTTGGTTGGTACGGACAAGATTGTTCTTTAGAAGAACTTTGCCGATTTAGCCAATTGGTCAGATTGGAAAAAGGTGTGGGACTGCTAGGGCGAGTTTGGCGCAATAAACAACCAGAATGGATAGAAGATGTTTCTGAAGTTGCAGAATCTGAATTTACGCAAACCGCTGCACTCACGCAACAAGCAGCACAAGTCGGATTAAAAGCTGGTTTTGCTGTTCCCATTTTGGCTGGCAGTGAAGTAGTGGCAGTGTTGGCATTCTTTAAACGCAGCCCCAGTGCAGTAGATCGGCGCTTGCTATATTTGGTGAGTACTGTTGCGGCTCAATTAGGTGCCCTCATTCAACGCAAACAAGTAGAAGCTGCCCATCGCCAAAGCGAAGAACGTTTGCAACTGGCATTAGAGGGTAGTGATTTAGGATTGTGGGATTGGAAGATCAAAACTGGCAAAGTTTACCGCGATTGGCGCTGGAAGAGAATGCTGGGATATGAAGAACACGAAATAGGAGATGATTCTCAAGCTTTTCGGCAGTTGGTACATCCGGAAGATGCAGAAGTAATCAAGTTAGCATTAGAGGCCTATCTTCGCGGTGAAAGTCCTGCCTATGAAGTAGAATTTCGCATGCGTTCTAAATCTGGTGAATGGAAATGGATACAGTCTCGCGCTCAGGTATTTGAGCGCAATGAATCCAAAGAGCCGCTGCGGATGACAGGTACGCACAAAGACATCACCGAACGCAAACTTGCTGAAGATGCCTCGCGGGAGAGTGCAGAAAGGGAAAAAGCCATAGCCCAGGTCATTCAAAGAATGCGCCAAACATTGGATATAGAAACAATTTTTACCGCTACCACCGAAGAATTACGGCAAGTACTAAACTGCGATCGCGTAATTGTGTATCGTTTCAATCCTGACTGGAGTGGCGAGTTTGTAGCTGAGTCGGTGGGGAGTGGCTGGATTTCGCTGATCGAGCAACACGATCGCGACCCCAATTCTTCAGAAAGCGCTATTCAAAACGAACGCTGCATTGTACAAACATTGAATGGTACAGATAATCAAATACTCGATACTTATCTGCAAGAAACCCAAGGTGGTGTTTACACCCAAGGTGCAAGTTTCCTGTGCGTACCAGATATTTACACAGCTGGGTTTGATCCTTGTTACATCAACCTCTTAGAGCACTTTCAAGTCAGAGCTTATATTACTGTTCCCATCTTTTGTGGCAATCAACTTTGGGGACTACTGGCAAGTTATCAAAATTCTACTCCCCGTCAATGGAAAAAAGGAGAAATTAACATTGCCATGCAAATAGGCAATCAGTTGGGAGTCGCTTTACAGCAAGCTGAATTACTGGCACAGACTCAAAGACAATCACAGGCACTGCAACAAGCAGTCATCGCCGCTGATGCCGCCAACCATGCCAAAAGCGAATTTCTTGCCAACATGAGTCATGAATTGCGTACCCCACTTAATGCCATTCTTGGCTTCACTCAAGTCATGAGTCGTGACAGTACTCTCTCCATTGAACATCAGCAAAACCTGAGAATTATCAATCGTGCTGGCGAACACCTGCTCAACTTAATCAACGACATTCTAGAAATGTCCAAAATCGAAGCTGGTAGAACCACATTGAATTTATCCAGCTTTGATTTAATTCACCTGTTGGATAACCTCCAAGAAATGCTGAACATCCGTGCTGTTGCCAAAGGCTTAGAACTGATGTTTGAATATGCACCAGATCTTCCCAGATATGTAAAAACCGACGCTAGCAAACTGCGGCAAGTTTTACTCAACCTTTTGGGAAATGCAATTAAATTTACTGAGACTGGTAGCGTGACGCTACGCGTGTCATCTGTCATTAGTCATTTGTCATTTGTGAATGACCAAAAACTCAGGACAAATAACCAAGGACAAATGACTATTAACTTCGAGGTAACTGACACTGGCTCTGGTATTTCTCCAGAAGAATTTACACAGTTATTTCAAGCTTTTGGGCAAACTGAAACAGGCAGAAAATCCCAGCAGGGAACCGGACTAGGTTTGGCCATTAGCCGCAAGTACGTGCGACTGATGGGAGGTGAAATCAGCGTTAGCAGTACTATCGGTGTAGGCAGTACATTTACCTTTTATATTCCAATCAGTCTAGCTTCTCCAAGTGAAATACAGACCACCACTACCCCACACCGCCAAGTAATTGGTTTAGCACCTGATGAAGGCGAATACCGCATTTTAGTAGTTGATGACGCCAATGACAGCCGCTGGCCACTGGTAAAATTACTTACTTCTATTGGCTTTTCTGTTAGAGAAGCAGCAAATGGTGCTGAAGCTATCTCTGTTTGGGAGTCTTGGCAGCCACACCTCATCTTCATGGATATGCGAATGCCCTTAATGGATGGTTATGAAGCCACCAGGGAGATTAAAGCAAGGGCAATGGGCAATGGGAAAGAAACAATTCCCAATTCCCAAACCATCATCATCGCCCTCACCGCTAACGCCTTTGAAGAACAACGACAGGCAATGATGGCAGCAGGTTGTGATGATTTTATTAACAAACCTTTCCGTGAAGAACTATTACTAGAAATAGTCAGCCAATATCTGGGAGTAAGATATCTTTACAAAGAAGAAAATAATCAGATGTTAAAAGAAAAGCAAACAAACACAACACAAATATTAAATTCAACTGATTTACTTGCTTTATTGTCTGAAATGCCGTCTGAATGGTTGACACAAGTGTACCATGCAGCTGCTCAATGCAGTGATGACATGATTTTAGAATTACTTGAGCAAATTCCTCCCAAACAATCTCTGTTAGTAGAATTTCTCGCCGATTTAGCGAAGAACTTTCAATTTGAAAAAATTATGGAATTGACCAACACTGCTAATACCAATTCCCTTTAATTGAACTATTCGCAAACAAGGGCGGAATGTGGGTTTGAACTGACTGGGACTACTTTTATAGCAGGGAATTCTTAACAAGCTTGAAAGTCCTTTGGTGTCAAGGTTTTACGATCGGATGATGTCCTAACCTACCTGGCTATAGCTCAATACAGTTCAGTTAAGATTTAGATCCCCCCTAGCCCCCCTTGAAAAGGGGGGAACAACAGTATTGAAGTCCCCCTTTTTAAGGGGGATAATGGGGGATCTCCAAAGATTAAATTGTGCTAACTGAACCGTATTGGTGTGTAGAGACGTTGCAATGCAACGTCTTTACAAATTTTATCGTTAGTCAAATTATCTTATACCGATTCAAAAAATGTTTAAGGGCAGATAACCCCACCCGTGGTGACGGCCCCCTCC
>NZ_JACAEU010000191.1:0-25804 GCF_013388695.1 Fischerella sp. | reverse complement strand
TTGAGTACTTATGATTCTAGTAGCAGCCGCAGCGAGAGCAGCTTAGAGACCTTGGATGACACGCAGTTTGAGTTGGAAACAATCATGTTTGAGGAATTCGCACAAGGATTGCCAAGCGATATTCCTATGGCTGATTTTTAGTTTGCGCCTATCTGTACAGTTTATATAGATAGAGCTTGAGTTAATAGTTGATATCCCAGACTGTCTAGCCCCTGTCAAGTAAGGGTCAACAGAAGCTCCGAAGCTGGTTAGACCTAACTACCGTAACAACTAGACAGTCAGGGATTGACACTTATCAAGTAGAGGAAATCTCCACTAGTTTGATATAACTAGATAACTGCTTGCAGAGGCTGTTTTTCATAAGCAATTGCCCCCAACGTTTTCAACGTAGCAATCGTTGCAGCAGTCAAACCTGTAACCCCCCTGATATTCATTCCCTCATAGAATTTCTTAGCTTTCAAAGTTTTTAAGCACTGATTCGCACTAATATCCCAAAGTCGAATTGTATCATCAGCGCTGCTGCTAGCCAGAGTTTGATTATCTGGACTAAAGGCAACTGACCACACCCAAGCCGAATGCCCACGTAAAGTTCTTTTGCATGCACCTGTATCTACATCCCATAACTTAACTGTGTAATCAGGACTGCTACTAGCTAGGGTCTGACCGTCACGACTAAAGACAACTGCTTTGACGATACCATTTGCACAAACCTCGAAAGTTTTGAGACAAGCACCGGTGCTGACACTCCACAATCGGATTGTTCCGTCATAACTAGCACTTGCCAGCAGTTCACCATCTGGACTGAAGGCAACTGACCAAACCCAAGTCGTATGCCCCTCCAACGTTCTTTTGCACTCACCTGTACTGATATCCCATAACTTGACTGTCTGATCCCATGCACCACTCGCTAGCATCCTGCCTTGGGGACAAAAGGCAACTGATTGGATTGCAGCACGATGTCCCTGAAAAGTTTGCAAGGCTTGACCTGTGTTGACATCCCACAACTTCACCGTTTGATCTTCACTACCACTTGCCAGTTTTTGCCCATCTGGACTGAAGGCAACTGACTGGATTGCAGCACGATGTCCCTGGAAAATTTGCAAGGTTTGACCTGTATTGACATCCCACAACCTCACTGTGCGATCATCACTGCCACTTGCCAACATCTGACCATCTGGACTAAAGGCAACTGATCGAACCACAGCACGATGTCCTTGGAAACTTTGCAAGGCTTGACCCGTATTGACATCCCACAATCTCACCGTGCGATCGTGACTACCACTTGCCAACGTCTGACCATCCGGACTGTAAGCAACTGACCAGACCTGGCTGGTATATCCACTGAGAGTTTTAAGACATTGACCAGTGCTAACGTTCCATAGCTTCACAGTTTGGTCGTCACTGCCACTGGCGAGAAGATCCGCTTGCGGATTAAAGATGACAGAAAATACCCAACCGGAATGTCCCTGAAGAGTTTTAAGACATTGACCAGTGCTAATGCTCCATAGCCTAACTGTCTGGTCCAGACTAGCACTAGCGATCAGATCGCCTTGAGGACAAATGTCAACTGACCAAACCGCAGCACGATGCCCCTGTAAAGTTTTGATGCATTCACCAGTGGCAACATCCCACAACTTCACTGTCTGGTCATCACTGCAACTCACTAGTGTCTGATCATTAGAATTCATAGTGATTGACCGTATCCCATCATCATGCCCCTGTAGAATTTTGATGCATTCGCCAGTATCAACATCCCACAACCTAATTGTGTTGTCATCGCTGCCACTTGCTAGCGTCTGTCCATCTCGACTAAAGGCAACTGATATTACCCAACTTGTGTGTCCCTGGAAAGTTTTTAAGCATTTTCCAGTTTGAATACTCCATAACTTCATTGTGTGGTCATTACTGCCACTTACTAATGTTTTACCATCGGGACTAAAGGCTACCGACCAAACCTCATTATCATGTTCTCGAAAGGTTTGCAGGCATTGACCTGTACCTACATCCCACAGCTTCACGGTACGGTCACTACTTCCGCTAGCAAGGATACTACCATCTGGACTAAAGGCTAGTGACGGAACCCAGTTAGTATGTCCCTTACAGGTCAAAAGTTGTTTCCAATCCGTAACTTGTCGCAAGCGAATCTCACCATTGGTATCCCCCGTAGCCAAAAGTTTACCATCAGGGCTAAAAGCTACCGAGGAAATACCGCCGAAGGTTTCAGCAAAAACAGACTTAGCTAGATTAGCGTTTTGGAAATTGACATCGTGCAATTTCACATTCCGCAAGTCTGCTTGCCAAACAGTGAGATGAGAAAAATCATAGCCGCTTAAATCTGTCTCTAGCTGACAGAGCAAATTGAGAATATTTCCAGCCATGTATCCTGGTTCTTGCGGGGATTCTTCTCGTAGCCTTGCTAGAATTTTGGTTAATTGATTTTCAATGTTTCTTTTGCTTCTAAACACAGCGATCAGTCCATTTATAACTGGTTTGAGGATCAGGTGAATTTGAGCCTCCTTTATGTAGTCTTTCGCTGTCGCCTTCATCAGAGCGTGGCATCTAAAAAGCTCGATATTCTCAGATGCAATCTCTTCACAAACCCGCTCTATCAATACCTGAGTCACATATTCCATGACTACAGGTTGTTGGGTGAAAGTAGCTGCGCTTTTCTCAACGAGCGATCGCCTGACCAGAGATTCTAAAGCCTCCAGTAACTTTTGTGGTGGTATTGGTGATATGATATCTTCCCGTAATTCTGATAGCGAAATTGGCTCACGATTAACCGCAAGCCAATACATTATTTCGGCTTCTAAATCTGATAAACGCTCAAACTGCTGGTCTAAGAGATCGCGAATATCTCCAAAAACTGCCGTATTTTGCTGCAAAAATTCAGTCACATTACCATCAAAGACATCTTCAATAGTAGTAGCAACTATTTTCAAAGCTAATGGATTACCTGCATAGAGTTTAATAATTCCTTCCCATTCTGCCTCTGTGGCAGATAGTCCTTTGACTTTAAAAATTTCCTGCCCTTCAGCTACCTTCAATCCACCTAATTGTAGGGAGCGAACGGGTAACGTTTGTCCTTTGAGTAATGCTATTTCTTTCGGTTTTTCTCTACTAGTCAGCAATAAGCAGCTTTGGTGAGTTGCTTCTCCTAGCTGTCTAAAAAGCTCACCATACCCCTCATAGCCTTCTCGATATTGTCCAGCTCGATTGCCACTGCGGAGAACTGACTCTACATTATCAAGTATCACCAAACAGCGGTAATTGCGTAGATAATGGAGTAGTCGCGCTATTCTATCACTTAAATTATCTGATAAATTTGTTTCTGTTTCTTGATCGTCGGATAAAACTTGGATCAAGTTAGCGAGAACAGCATTAGCTGGTGGTGCTTCTCGTAGCGATCGCCAAATCACATACTCAAAATCTTCCTGAATCTTTTGAGCAAGCTTTATAGACAGAGACGTTTTACCAATGCCACCCATTCCTAACAGTGCCATCAATTGGCAACGCTCATCAAGAATCCATTGCTCTAACTTAGCAAGTTCTTCTGTTCGTCCGTAAAAAGCTGATGTAAAAGTAGCATTTCCCCAATCTACATGAGTATTAGAGCTTAAATAATCATTTTTGTCTATTTTTAAACCAAAAACTGAAAATAGCTTTTCCAGAGTTTTTTTATCTACACCTCCTTCGCGATTAAGTACTTTCGAGATTGTACTGGGGTATAATCCAGAAAGTGTACTCATTTCTTCAAGAGTGTAGCTATTGCCAAAATTTTCCTCTGTTTCTGATCTACGCTTTGCCTCCTGAAGTTTTTGTAAACCCCTAGTAGTCAGTGCAACACCACGTTTACGTCTCCAATTCTGTACAACCATAAAAGATGCAGTTAATAACTGAATATTGATTTTGTTAGCTTTTCAGCCGAATAAAGACTTTACCTTTACTAGTTTATTTATATAAACACAAAATATGCGTTTATTAAAAATAGCACATGCATTTTAGGAATTGGCTTTATATTTTTTAATTCTGCTTCCTCTAATGCTTTGATTGCAGCTTAATTTTTCTTTTTATTCTTGTTTTTAGTAGCGGCAGATGTAGTGCTCTCATCTCGACAAAAAAATCTCTGGAAGGATTGTTCGCTATACTGCTCCCCCTATCGGTTAGCCAGGTGCGATCGCAAATCATCCTATAAACACCACAAGCAATATACCTCTTGCCAAAGTGACTTTTGCCAGAGTTGGTAAAGGGAAAAAGTTAAAGGTTAAAGGGTTTTTATAGCTATTTTCAATTCAGTGAAATACAATCCTCAGCAGCAGGTAAACCAGTGCAATTAATGCGATCGCGTGTATCAGCCAAAGCAGCCAAGTTACTGTTCAAAGAGCTAGTACGGATGGATGACGAGTAAATTTGCTAGAGTGAACACACCTGGATATTTCAGTCTAATCTCCGAAAAAGCCAGCACCAAGAGGCTATCCATGCTAACAAACACGCTACTTCTGTCTAAACAACTCCCAACACTGCAATACACCTCTACTACAGAACGATTCGATGAAACCTGGGAAGCTCCCTTGGCAACCCTCCTAGGACTTGGACGCGCCGCTGGTGCTGATTTCATCGAATTTTTCTTAGAGCGTGTCAACTACATCAGTTGCCTTGCAGAAGAAGATGCGATCACCAGCATCACACCCCGTCTTTCCACTGGTGCGGGAGTGAGAGTATTTAAAGGACATGGCGACTGCTACGTCAGCACCAATGACCTTTCTTTTTCAGGTTTGAAAGCCGCCTTAGAAAAAGGACTTTCTATCTTGGGCTTGCAGCTACCTGCTCCCAACGCCTTCATTCCAGAAATCAACCTGGAACTACTGAGAGACTACGCTACCAAAAGAGGTAAAGATGGTTGGTTATCTCTGTGTAGTTCCATTCGGGAAATGGGAGAAATCCTTCTTGATGGTACTGCCCAACTCCAACAAAAAGCCACACATATCCAATCCCGCCGCGCTACCTATTTCCGGGATTGGCAAGAAGTCTTGGTAGCAGCCAGTGATGGCACTTTTGCTCGTGATATTCGCCTCACCCAATCTGTAGGATTTAGCCTCCTGTGTGCTGACGGCGCTCATCGTGCTTCCATCGGTGAACGTGCCGGCAACACCAGCGATCCCAACTTCTTGAAAACCTGGGATTATCAAGAATCAGCCGAGCATATCTCCGAAACCGCAGGTAAAATGCTTTACGCTGATTACGTAGAATCAGGTACTTATCCCATCATCATGGCTAATCACTTTGGTGGGGTGATCTTCCATGAAGCTTGCGGACATCTATTAGAAACAACGCAAATTGAACGCAAAACCTCTCCCTTTGCCGATAAAAAAGGCGAAAAAATTGCCCACGAAAGCCTAACAGCTTGGGATGAAGGGCGTACCGAACAAGCCTTTGGCACAATTGACATGGACGATGAAGGTATGCCAGCCCAAAGAACGCTATTGATTGAAAAAGGCGTTCTCAAAAACTTCTTGGCAGATAGATCTGGTTCTTGGCGTACCGGACACCCCAGAACCGGTAGCGGACGCCGTCAGAATTTTACATTTGCTGCTGCTAGCCGGATGCGTAATACTTACATTGCTCCTGGAGAATACACAACAGAAGATTTATTTGCCTCTGTTGACAAAGGCATTTACTGTAAAAAAATGGGTGGTGGTAGCGTTGGCGCTACAGGTCAATTTAACTTTGGTGTAGACGAAGCTTACCTAATTGAAAATGGCAAAATTACCAAACCACTTAAGGGAGCTATCTTGATTGGTGAAGCTAAGGAAATTATGAATAAAATTTCCATGTGTTCCCAAGATTTGTCTTTAGCCCCAGGTTTTTGTGGCTCGATTAGTGGCAGTATTTACACCACAGTAGGACAGCCTCACATCAAGGTTGATTCGATTACCGTTGGTGGACGCTAAGAATTTTTGGTGTCTTAGTGTCTTAGTGTCTTGGTGGTTAATAAAATACCAGATAAACCACAAAGACACAAAGACACAAAGAAGAAAATAGAGTTTCTGCGCTGCAAAATTTCAATTGCAAAGTTGAGTATGGCAAATATTAACGAGATTGCAACTTATGCCAAGGAAAGTGCACAAAAACTTGGCATCACAAAATTCGATATCTATGGCTCTACAGTAGACCAAACTAGCGTACAAGTAGATCAAGGTGAGCCTAAGCAAGTGAAAGCTTCAAATCTTTCTGGTGTCACCGTGCGCGTTTGGAATGAAGAAAAGACAATGGGTGTCACTAGTACAACAGATGTAGACCCCAAAGGATTGGAATTAGCTTTAAAAACAGCCTATGAAGCTAGTTTTTTTGGTGTAAAAGAGAATGTTCCAGATTTTAGTCCCGAAGCTACTGTTCCTATCCCCAATAAATCTTCTGAGAAATCTCCTCAAGCACAAGTTTCTCAGCTCATAGAAAGCTTGCTAGCGGCTGAAAAAGAAGTCTTGGCAGCCCATCCGGCTATTCAGGGAGTGCCTTATAATAATTTGGCACAAAGAGATGTTGACAGATTCTATCTCAATAGCGATGGTGCGATGAGAACTGAGTCTCGTTCTGTGGCATCGATTTATCTTTACAGCAAAACAGAAGAAAACGGAAAAAAACCACGTAGTGCTGGTGCTTTTAGAATTAGCCGCAGTTTTGATTCGCTAGATGTCAACGGTTGTATTCAAGAAACAACAGAGAAAACTATCAGCCATTTGAACTATGAAAAAGTCAAGTCTGGTAAATATACTGTTGTTTTTTCACCGGATGCTTTCTTAAGTCTTTTGGGTGCTTTTTCTAATTTGTTTAATGCTCAGAATATTTTAGATAAACAAAGCCTGTCTACTCCTGATGATTTAGGAAAACAAATTGCTTCTCCTCTGCTTTGCGTGTATGATGATGAATTGCATCCTGCTAATGTTGCTGCCGAAACTTTCGATGGTGAGGGAACTCCGACACGCCGAATTTCGTTGATTGAAAGTGGTGTTTTAAAAGGCTTTCTCCACAGTGCAGGCACTGCCAAAAGAATGAATGCCCAACCCACTGGTAATGCTAATATTGGTGCAAAAGTTACTGTTAGTCCCAACTTTTATCACGTCTCTGCTAGCGCACCAGCTGAACAAGAGTTGAGCTTGGAAACTGCCGAAAATGTGATTTTCATTGATGATTTACAAGCTCTCCATGCAGGAGTAAAGTCTTTGCAAGGTTCATTTTCTCTGCCGTTTGATGGTTGGATTGTCAACAAAGGCGTCAAGACAAGTATTGAATCAGCAACTGTGGCTGGTGATTTTCTACAACTGTTGAAGTCAATTATTTTTGTAGAGAAAGAGGAAGAGTTGACTCCCGCAGGAGTTTGTCCAAGAGTCTGGGTTGATGGACTATCGATTACAGGGGAATAAAAGTTAGAAATTATGAATGAGCAAACTTTTGAGAATTTATAGTTTCTAATTTATAGAAGGAAGGGTTTTTCTTCCTTCTTCAATTTTATGTAAAAGAGTAGCAATTTAAAATGCACCAGGGGCGCAGAGTCTCGGTGCAAAATTTTCATGTGCAGATTGAGCAGTAATTGCAACTATATATTTGTAAGTTAAGGTAGTTGTAGTTTTGATTGTACAGCACTTAAACTTATGAAAAAAATAATTATACCTGATGCTCTTAGAAGTCGTGTATTGCTACTCACAATCGGCTTAGGGTTAACTTCACTATTGTTATTTACCTTCTTTTTAGTTGATATATTTCGAGCTAGAGTTATAGATATTGATTACACAATGAAAATATTGAAAGAAAAACATCAAAAAGAAAACAATAATTTTGGGATTTCTAAAGTAGTTTTTCAAAAAGGTTTTAATGATAAAGGGCCTGATTTGAGATGCATAACTTGGTCTTCAAAGCTATTATATAGTGGCTGGAACAACGATAAAAAAGACCGTGATTTTTTTATTGACTACTATGTACCTTCTGGCAAAAAAGCTATTATTTGTGCAACACCTGCATTAGCCGCTTCGCTATCTGCACATCCTAAGAAAAGATTTTTATATGAAGTATCAAAGACTGAGTTAGATGATGGATTATATGTTCGAGTTGTTGTCGGAGTTTCAGAGGTAAGAGAGACTTGTAAATTAGTGACAGGCAGTGTAGATTGTGCGAACTCAATATTAGGACGACAAGCAATAGTGAAATATGAACCATAGGAAAGAGTGGGGGAGTGGGCATTGGGCATTGGGCATAGTTAACAACCACTAACTACTAACCACTAACTACTAACTACTAACTACTCCCTTGATTATGTCGCTTTGGTAAGGAAACTATGACTTTGGTTCCTAGTCCAATTTGACTTTCTAAAGCAATACTACCTCCATGTAACTCTACGCAAGCTTTCGCGATCGCCAGTCCTAAACCTGTTCCAGAGATTGTGTCAACGTTACTTCCACGACTGAAGGGTTGAAACAAGTTTTCTTGGTCTTCTATTGGTATGCCTATTCCCCAATCTTGAACGTAAAATATAATCTGCGATTCTTTCCCAATCAGGTGAAACTCTACCTTGCCTCCATTCGGAGAGTATTTAATCGCATTCGACATTAAGTTAGTAAAAATTAGTCGCAAAAGTCCCCGATCGCCCCAAAAACCCTTGTAATTACCAGTACAGTTAAAAATTAATTCATGGCGATCGCTTGCTATTTCTTGCTGTTCTTCTATCAAAGCAGAGAAAAAAGGCAGCAAATCGAGCAGAATTGGCTTAAATTTGGCTTTATCTAATTCAAATTGATTCACGACTAGCATATCATCCATCAATTTGGACATATGTCGTGCTTTCTGCTCAATGATTTGCAGAAACTTCTGTTTTTTACACTCCTCTAGTAGTTCGCCATGTTGCTTGAGGGTGGATGCAGCAGCGAGGATAGAAGCTAACGGCGTTCGATACTCGTGGGAAATAGTAGCGACGATTTGCGATTTAAATGTGTTGAGTTGCTTTTCTTTTTGTAGCGCCGCTTGAGTCTGTGCTAGCAATTCCGCTTGTTGAATGGCGATCGCTAGTTGCACTGACACTTCATGAAGTATTTCTAGTTCATCAGATTGCCACTCTCGCTTTAGAGAAAATTCATCAGCAATCAAAAAACCCCAAGGTTTTGATGTTGATTCTCCATTGTTACTTAAAGTTATGGGAACTACGAGATTTGTTTCACTATAAAATGCCTCTAGCGAATTCAAGCAGCGATCGCTCAACTCAGCTTCATATACCTTGGCTGTTACTGACGGAAAAATCAGAGAATTGCTTTTCTGCTTGTGCCAAGTACTTGTTTGTAACCACCCAGAATGAGATAAAAAACCACCAGTTATTAACTGATCTGGTGGTGCAATTCCGGAGTTGGTATTATATGTTGTCTCTAAGTACTCACCGGAGCAAGCAACAGTCTTAACACCAATTTCTGGAAACAATTGACATACCATGACGCGATCGCACTTGAGAAGTTGCTGCACTTCCACCACAGCCGTATGCAAAATTTGCTCTAAATCAAGAGACTGACGAATTCGCAGCAGCATAGCAGCTATCAGGCGTTGTCGTTCTTGAGTTTTGTTTAGCTGCGTTTGCAGCCAAGACTGCTTGATCGCGTTGCGAACTGCCAATTGCAATACATCCGGTTTCACGTGTTGCTTAACCAAATAATCCTGGACACCCCTTTTCATCGCTTGCACGGCAACCTCTTCATCGCCGCGTCCTGTCAGCATAATCACGGGTATGGATATCTCTAATTTTTGCCGCCTCAACCGATCGAGAAAGTCTAGTCCGCTCATATCAGGCAAGCAAAAATCTAGCAGAATGACATCGCAGCGTGTTTCTTGGCACAAGCTAAGCGCATCCCCTGCCGAGTCTGCCTCCAAAATTTGGTAAGACTGGTGAGGATCTTTTTGAAGAAATCTACGATAGATTTTCCGATCTGCTGCACAGTCATCAATGATGAGTAGCGTCGAGGCATACGGCATAGGAATATGAGGCAGAGGTACAAAACTCTTTACTCAACATTGCCATATATTGCGAAATTATAAAAAAAAACTAAAAGAAATGTAAAATAAATCTAAACATTAGTTGTTTGTTGTTTGTTGGTTGTTGTTTGTTGGTTGTTCCTGCAACCACCAACCACCAACCACTAACCACCAACTAAACAGGTGGTATATTAACCTCCAGCCAATAGTCTACAAATGCTTGAACAGTCTTTTGAAGCTCTTGAGCATCCATAGGCTTGATCAGATAGCCATTTGCGCCCTTTTGGTAGCATAATTCAATATCCTTGGGGTTGGATGATGTGGTGAAAACAATGACGGGAATCTCCTTGAAACTCTTGTCTTGCTTTAACTGTTGTAGAATTTCACGACCATCAATACCTGGTAAATTCAGGTCGAGCAAAATTACAGAAGGTCGTGGCGCTACATCTATGTTTTTATAATTCCCTTCTTGATAAAGGTAGTCTAAAACTTCATCTCCACTAGTACAGCGATATATAGGATTTTTGACAGCCATACGCCGCATTAGGCGTTGCAGTATCCTAAAATCCTCATTGCTGTCCTCAACAACCAGCAGTGGATCGTTAAGTTTTGTTGTCATCAGCGGTCTTCGGTCTGAAAAATTTTGTATTAAAATGATATTTTTTTAATATATCTTAACCTATTCCAGCGTTAAGTAAAATGTCGATCCTTCACCTACGGTAGACTCAACCCAAATTCGACCGCCGTGACGCTCAATAATCTTCTTGGCAATAGCTAGTCCCGCACCTGTTCCACCACCGTATTTTTCCTGAGAGTGAAGCCGCTTAAAGAGTTTGAAGATGGTTTGGTAGTGATGGGGTGGAATACCGATGCCGTTATCCTGTACGTAGAAAATAGGTGGGGATTGGGAACAAGAGGAGGGGGAGAGAGGAGGAGGGGAGCCACTGCGTTGCGGAGGTTCCCTCCGTTGTAGCATGTGGCGTGGAGAGGGGGGGAGATTACCTGTGTCCTCTTTGTCCAGATAGCCAATCTCAACCCATTGTTCTGCCTTGTCGTTGTATTTAAAGGCATTAGCGATCAAATTACTGAAGACTTCGCTAACAAGAACTGGATCGCATTGAATTGTTGGTAAAGGTCTGTTAATGCGAATATCCAGGTTAGCTTGCTGACGGCTAGCATGAAAGACACTTATAACTTGATTGAGTAATTCGTTTAAATCTGTCGCTTGTAGGTGCAGTTCCGCTTGTCCTAGCTGCGATAGCCGCAACAGACCATTAATCAAAGTTTCCATCCGCACCGACAAAGACACTATCGTCTGCAAGAACTCTATGCCATCCTCATCTAGCACGGGTGCATAGTCTTCTAACAGAATTGTCGAGTAATTATAGATGCCCCGCAAAGGCTCTTTGAGGTCGTGGGAAGCAGCATAAGCAAATGAAGCGAGTTCGTGGTTGCTGCGTTCTAACTCCAGGTTAATCTTGGCTAACTCTTCTGCCTTTTTCAACACAATACCCACGATCGCATTTCTAAGACTGAGGGCGCTGTCAAGTTCGCACTGCTTCCAGGGTTCGGAAGTTAATTGCACGATTTCTTGCCACTGTGCAAAGGATTTTCTCGGACAAAGGGTGATACTGCCATCTGAGTGAACCTGAATCGATTCATCGGGATTACCTGCCCAGTTCACCGTGCGGATGACTTCAGGGCGAAACCACAGAATGTAATAGTGCCGCAGTTTAGAAATCCGTAGTAGCAGCAAACCACTGGCAGTATCTTTAAATGAGCGAGCCTCTGGATAAAGCTTTGGTAGAGAATCGGTATAAAATATATTGTCTTTTACTTGGGTGTCTGCCCAGGCAATCAGCGATCGCACATTTTCAATATCTGGTGTTGCCCCAACTAGCGTAATTTCACGATCCAGACACACTGCGGCTCCAGTTGCACCCACAACACCCAGCAAGCGGGGTTCAGGCTGAACTAATGCATCCCTGAAATTATCTGCTTGGGAAATGGATTCCACAACACCAGAACGCAGAGACTCCAATCTGGCTTTATAGTCCACTTCTTCTTGAATAACTTTATTTGCTAACTCAGATGACACGATCTGTCCCAACAATTCACAGCCAGCCCGGACTTCGTAAGGAACAAACTTGGGAGTTTGATGGTGACAGGAAATCAATCCCCACAGCTTTTCATTTTGGATGAGCGAAATGACCATAATAGCCGCTACACCCATGTTTTGATGAAATTCCACACAACAGGGATGAACGCTTCGCAGCACCGACAGACTTAAATCAACTGGAGTAACATCTGTTGTAGGCATCAATTCCACAGGCTGGGCATTTAAATTAGGTATAAATCGCAGCAAACCGCGCCGATATAACTCCCTCGCCTGCTCGGGAATGTCTGTTGCTGGATAGTGGAGTCCTAAATAGGGTGATAACTCTTCTTGCTTGGCTTCAGCAATCACCACTCCTGCTCCCTGGTGGTCGAATTGGTAGACCATAACTCTGTCATAGCCTGTGATTCTTCGGACTTCTACTGCTGCTAATTGTAAAAATTCTATCAGGTTGGTTGTGCGTTTTAATTTTGCGATCGCCCCTTTCACCAAGGTATGCAGATTCAAGAAATTTACCTTGGCTTGTGAGTGAGTTGATTCTAGCTCCAGAATCACAGCATCTGTTGTCCGATGCACAAAACCGTCAAAGTATTGTTCACCTGCACTTGTGCAGATTGACAGCTTCAGGTAATTAACAACCTCAGAGTCTTCTGGCAAGCACTGGGCGATCGCTTCTAGCTGTGACGCATCAAGCAAATAACTAAGCGGTTGACCAAGCAGTTCCTCTGGCAGTTTACCCAAATAATCTTGGCTATTGTTGCTAACTTGTAGTATCTCTAACTGAGTACTAAGCGCCAATAGCAAACCATGAGGCTGAATCAAGCCAGGATTAAGAATGAGTTCGTCGTGGCTAGTCGAGAGCAACTCCAAACAAGGGGATTTACAACAGAACTTTACTTTAATTACACTTTGGGATTTTGTTTGCTTTACCCCAAATTGTGCTAACTCTTTATAATTTTAATATTTTTTAAAAAAATTGCATAGATGTAAATCTAAATTAAAGAGAAAAAACTCTTGATACGTCATCCTAAAGAGTGAAAATTTTCGAGGGTATTGGGTATTGGGCAAAAATAAGTCAAAAGTTAAAAGCTAAAAGTAAAAAGAAAGAATTTTTTCTTTTACCTTTTTACTTTTTACTTTTCCAGTTTCTTTGCCCCTTGCCCTAGTCCCCAGTCCCCTGTTTATGCCTTTTGAGGGATGCAATTTTGTTAAGGAAATAAATTATTCTCTCTAAAGGGAGGTATAAGGTTAACGTAAAAAAATTTCATGACATTATATATAGCCATAGCTTAGGTAAGCTCATGCGAAAACTCCGGTTGGAGTTGGAACTGATTCAGGAGACATTTGCCACCGAGTGGAAGGTAAACCTTACCAACGATTGATCAATAGGAAAACGGGCAAGCAATTTCTTCTCCTTTAACAATGGCAAGAATTAGTAGCATGCTGCACCAGCAAAAAAATAAAGCTCAACACCTTCTCATCAAAAACTTCCCAATAAGGAGCGCTTGAGATGATCCAGCAACAAGCGAATTCCCTGGAGGGCGTATTTGCTGGCGGTGGACAGATGGGTGCCTTAATGCGTTGCTTTGACTGGGCAAACACCTACCTTGGTTCTGTAGAAAATTGGCCTCAAAGCTTGCGTACAGCCGTCAGTATTCTACTCAACTCCTGCTCTCCCAGCGTGATTTATTGGGGAACCGAGTTCATCAAATTCTACAACGATGCTTATATTCCTATCCTTGCAGAAAAGCATCCTCATGCGCTCGGACAAACAATTACGCAAGTCTGGCCAGAACTTTGGCTTGCCATCAAATCTAAGCTTGAGAGAGTCATAGATACTGGTGAACCCGCTGTCTCGGAAGACATGCAACTATTTATAAACCACAGCGGGTATCTGGAAGAAGTCTACATGACTTTTTCCTACAGTCCTATCCGTAATGAAAGCGGTAATGTGGGAGGTATATTTGTTAACTGTACCAATAGAACTCAAACTGTCATAGGTCAACGGCGTTTGAAAACCATACGGGACTTAGCAGCAAGAAGTAGTGATGCTGCAACACTCAGGGATGCCTGCCGTTTGGTAATGGAAAATTTGGCTAGCAACCCTACTGATATTCCTTTCGCTCTGTTGTATTTAATAGAGCCTGGAAACAAAGCGCATTTGGTAGAAAAAGTAGGCTGTATAGCAGTAAATACCACTAAGATAAAAGTAATAGATTTATCAAGTGACTTGATTTGGTATTTTGCTGAAGTAATCGAAACAGGACAGCCTGTGGTAATAGATAACCTAGCCAATCGTTGCGATTGTTTGCGAACAGGAAGTTGGGCAGAGCCAACACAGACAGCTTTAGTGTTGCCCATAGCACAACCTGGTAAAAAGCAGCCAGTGGGAATTTTGGTAGTTGGGGTCAATAATAGACGTGCTTTAGATGAAGATTACCGGGCTTTTTTTGAATTGGTTGCCACAGAAATCAAAAATGCGATCGCCAATGCTCGTGTCTGTGAAGAAGAACGCAAACGCACCGAAACTTTGGCAGAACTGGACAGCGCCAATTTGAAACTAGCGCAACTTTGCCAAGAAACCACAGAGTACGAGCGACGGTTACGGGTGGTCAGTGAAGCGGCACGCGATCGGCTTCACACTATCCTAGAAAGCATTACCGACGGCTTTATAGCATTAGACAAAGACTGGCAGATTGTGTATGTTAATCAAAAAGTTGCCAGAAATAACGGGCAAACAGCCACTGAGATCGTTGGTAAGAATTTCTGGGAGCAGTGGCCTTGGTCAGTGGGAACGCAAGTAGAACAAGAATATCACCGTGCCGTAACTGAGCAAGTTGCAGTCCATTTTGAAATTCTCTATGAACCCCTCAATGTCTGGTTAGAAATTCATGCTTATCCCTCTGAAGATGGACTGAACATTTTTTTCCGCGATATCACCCAGCGCAAACAGCTGGAACAAGACCTGCAAGCTTCGGAAACTAGGTTAAATGATATCCTCAACTCTGCTGGAGCCTCAATTGGTAGTTATCGCTTTTACCCCGACCGTCACCGAGAAATTGACTATCAGTCTGCGGGTTATGAAACAGTCTTTGGCTATACACCCGCAGAACTTACCCCAGAAATCTGGGCGTCACGGATTCCTCCTGAAGATTTAGAAGCTATCTCTTCACAGGCATTTGCAGCAATCTTCGCAGGGAAAACCGTTACAATTGAGTACCGCTTCTATCACAAAGATGGTTCCCTGCGTTGGGTGGCAGAAACCATCACTTCTCGTTGGAATGAAGCAGAAGGTTATTGGATTGTAACTATCGTTGGATTTGACATCACGGCTCGCAAACAGGCAGAAGAGGCTCTGCGGCAGAGTGAAACTCATTTAGCAATGGCTCAAAGAGTTGCTCAAGTTGGTAGTTGGGAGTTTGATTTAAACAGCCAGAAAATTAGCTGGTCAGAGACTACGTTTCAGCATTGGGGATTTGATCCAAGCCAAGGCGAACCGAGTTATACTGAACTGCTTGAGAGGGTTATTCCAGAAGATCGAGAGATTCTGTTCCAAGCTGTTGAACTAGCGATCGCGCAGAAAGTTCCTTACACCTTTGATCTACGGATTGTGCGACCAGATGGTTCAATTCGATATTTGGATTCTCGCGGAGAACCTGTTGTCAATGAGCGGGGACAAGTCATGAAGCTAATTGGAACATCACTGGATGTAACCGATCGCAGACACACAGAGGAAGCACTTCGAGAAAGCGAACAGTTTTTACGCAGTATCTATGAAGGAATTGAAGCAGCAGTTTTTATCGTTGATGTGCTAGAGGATGGAGGATTTCGCTATGTCGGAATTAACCCTGCCCACGAACGGATATCTGGACTGGAATCTTCAGCATTAAGCGGCAAAACCCCGGAGCAAGTACTTATTCCGGAAATGGCACAGGCTGTAACTCAACGGTATCGTCAATGTATTGAAGCCGGAAAGCGCATTAGTTATGAAGAGTGCCTTGTACTCGAAGGCAAAAAAACCTGGTGGATCACAAACCTAACCCCATTACGAGACAGCAACTCACGCATCTATCGCCTGATTGGTACTTGCTTTAACATCAACGATCGCAAACAAGCAGAATTAGAATTGCAGCAGGCAAAAGAAGCAGCAGAAACAGCAAGCCGAATCAAAGATGAATTTTTGGCAGTTCTCTCTCATGAACTCCGTTCTCCCCTGAACCCAATTCTGGCCTGGGCACAGCTTTTGCGATCGCGAAAGTTCGATCAAGCAACAACAGATCGCGCCCTAGAAACAATTGAGCGCAACGCCAAGTTACAGACTCAACTCATCGAAGACTTACTGGATGTGTCTCGGATCATTCAAGGCAAGCTGAGTTTGCATTTTAAACCAGTGAATTTAGTTGCCGTGATTGAGAACGCGCTGGAGGAGATTCGTTTAGCAGCACAAGCCAAAGCCATCCAAATTCAAACTTTTTTAGATTCTGCTCCCAACCAAGTTGAGGGAGACTCAAACCGTTTGCAACAAGTGGTTTGGAATTTGCTCTCGAACGCAGTAAAATTCACTCCTGAAGGAGGACAGGTCACGGTCAAACTAGAGTACTGTGACTGTTATGCTCAAATTCAGGTAAGCGATACAGGCAAAGGTATCAGTCCCGAGTTTCTTCCTCATGTTTTTAAACGCTTTAGCCAAGAAAGTAGCTCTACAAGCAGGGAGTTTGGTGGACTAGGGCTAGGATTAGCCATCGTTCACTATTTGACAAAGCTACACAGAGGTTGCGTACAAGCAGAAAGTCAGGGAGAGCAACTAGGGGCAACATTTACAATCAGATTGCCGTTGATCGTGAGTAAATAACGTGTCCGTTTGAATACTTATACTGTCGCCTAGGTTGGTAATGGGTAATGGGTAAATACTAGCAGAAGTGCTGGTGTTGGAGAGGTTGCTAAAGAAATTGCGCCGCTATAACATACGAGCATTTGTAGATTTATGTTATTGTTAGTTCCAAGGATTATATTCGGTTGTGTGCAGTTTGTTTTTCTCTATTTACAAGCCTCTCTCCGAATCTAACTCTCTACACCATTTGATTCTGGAGATATTTTATGTCAATTTATGTCGGCAATCTGTCCTATGAGGTTGAGCAAGAAAACCTCAAACAAGTCTTTTCAGAATATGGAACTGTTAAGAGCGTTCAACTGCCTACAGACCGGGAAACTGGCCGTGTGCGAGGTTTTGCCTTTGTAGAAATGGGAACAGATGCCGAAGAAGCAGCGGCAATTGAGGCTCTTGATGGCGCTGAGTGGATGGGTCGTAACCTGAAGGTTAATAAGGCTAAGCCGCGCGAAGACAGAGGTTCATCCGGTGGTAGACGCGGAGGAAACAATGGTGGAGGATACTTTCGACGCTACTAAGGTTTGAGACAAGCAATTTAACTCTAAGGTCTCTCGGGCAGACAAGGAGTCTGCCCTTTTTTTCGCGCTCTGGTCTACTGGATGGCTTACAAACTGCCCAGTACCAATTAAATAGGAGATAGAATGACCCAAATAGTTGTGGGCGAAAATGAAGGAATCGAGTCAGCCTTGCGTCGATTTAAGCGACAAGTTTCCAAGGCTGGGATTTTTCCAGATATAAAGAAACATCGTCATTTTGAAACGCCAGGGCAAAAACGCAAGCGCAAAGAAGTTGCCAAGCACAAGCAGCGTAAGAAACGTTTCCGCAATTGAGGACAAGTGTCAGGCTGTAGCCACTTCCCCAGAATCTAATTTTGGTAGCGTAAGAAACGTTTCCGCAATTGAGGACAAGTGTCAGTCAATGAAGCCACGCAATTATTTTCTTAATATCTGTAGCAACCGTGACTCCAGAAGCCAAACACACTGTTAGCGAACTAAGGCTTAAGTTCTACTCTCTCTTCGCTGCTGCTATGAATGTGCCGATGAGAGTAACTGGTGCATCCTATAGCAGTAATTCCCCGATCGTATTTTGGGTGGATGATCGGCAACGACTGAACTATATGAATGTTTACGCTTACACAGCACCTGATGAATTTATCCCATTACGCCCGTTCATTCTTCGTCTGGCTATTAACAAGAGTGCTTTTCGAGACATGATAGTAAAAAAGGGGCTAAAATATCGAGGTCTTAATCGAGCATGGAACTTCGAGTTAACTTTATTGCCAAGGGAAATCTTAGACTTTCTCCCTTGGATAGTTAGCTTAGTTGAGGCTTATGACAAAGGTTCACCCTCGTTGCTGGTGTCACCACCCCATCCATTTGAATTTCAAATGCCAGCAGTCGGGTTACTTAATCAAGCATGGACTGAGAAAGCTTGGGAACTTGCGAACTTGACAATGTCGTGTTCGGGGTAACACCTCTGATTTTCAGTTCTACCCCTATTAGTTCTAATGCCTCAAGCTGCTACAACACCCAATGCTAGAGAAGCTCTTAGGGAATTTCAAAACGGATTGCAGACTCATTTACCTCAGGTGAAAGAGTCTTCTCAGTAAACAATTGCTTATGCGTTCGCCTGTCTTTACTGCAAAGGGTCGAGCAGAAATGCATGACTTTCACGTTACGCATTTCTGCTCAATTATTTATTTTTTTTAACATTTTTCAATAGTTAGTTACAATTTAATTAGATAGCAATCTAATTACGATTGCAAGGAAGGCAACAGCGTATGCAGATGCAAGGTGTTTCACTGGCAGAGGCAGCAAGACGTTTGGGCATGAGTCAAAGCGCTTTGTATGTAGCTGTGCAAAAAGGACAAATCCCTGCTTTTAGAAGAGGTAGGAGAACTGTAATTTCTCAAGCAGGATTAAGAGCATATCAAGTCAGGCAACGTCCTACCTCTGATTACAGACTCTAATACCAATTCCCTTTAGCCATGAAACATATTTTGTTGTAGAGACGTTGCATGCAACGTCTCTACAGGATTTATATGTATCGTGATTAAGGTGAAATGGTATAACTGCCGTTAAGTGATGTACCGGAGGCATCACTCGGAGGGCTTGCCGCTAGGTATCGGCAATTCCCTCACTAACTCTGAGTTTCATAATTTAGCCTCGATTTTTTTTCCCAGAGTGACAGAACAAAGCAATAATAAGTAGGCGCTCTGAGTATTAGTCTCTCACTACTGAGCGCTTTTTATTACCTGGGGTAAAACTAGATGCCTTCAGCTATGATTGGCGCTGCGTAATCTGCTAACTCACCGATATAATCACTCCCACACTTTCATTGGCCAACCTACCTACTGCACATACGGCATAGGTTCCCGGTTCAACGGTGGCAAAGGTGGTGTTAGCAGGCAAAACTCGCTGGAGTGTCCAAGTATCGCCACTTTGCCTGTAAAGTGTCCAAGAACGAATTTGGCTGTTATCACCCGGTTTCCAAGTCAGTGTGCGGCTGTTAACTTGCAGGGCAGTGGGAGGTGCTGGTGGTGCTACATTCTGCCAAGACAAAGTGGGAACTAACGCTGGTCTGTTATAAAGTAATGATTGGAACTTATCAGTGATGCCCTGACGATTTTCCATCAGCACGCTCAGATTAAAGAAAATATTCCCCAATGATAATTGCTCAAACTGGCTGCGACTAATTTTAATCTGCTTTTCAATTTCGTCATTATCCCGACTCTTACCGCTTGGTTCTTCGAGATTGTTACCTGCGTAAATGTGTCGCTTCTTGGAGTTCACCTCCGTCCACCACTTCAGCAAAGCAGAATAACTTTGTTGTGTTTGATCTGTGCGCCAGTAAAGTTGGGGGGCTACGTAATCAATCCAGCCTTGTTCTAGCCACTTCTTGGAGTCGGCATACAGCACGCTGTAGGCGTCTAAGCCGGTAATGCCAGGGGGTTGTCCAGGGCGGTAAATGCCAAAGGGACTAATGCCAAACTTAACGTAGGGCTTGGTTGCCTTAATTCCCTGCGAGAGGCGCAGTACCATTTTATTGACATTATCCCGTCGCCAATCACCGACGCTGAGTGTACCGCCAGCCGCCTTGTAAGCAGAGTAAGTTTTGTTGTCGGGGAAGGATTGACCTTCGATGGGATAGGGATAAAAATAGTCATCTAGATGAATGGCATCGACATCATAGCGCCTCACCACATCTATAATCACGTTGTAAGCCCGATCCTGAACGATTTTCGCCCCTGGGTCCATCCACAGTTGAGTGCCCCATTCGTAAACTACTTCAGGATTAGTCACCGCAATGTGGGGACGGACGTTTTTTCTTTGCTTGGAAGTGCTAGCGCGGTAAGGGTTGAACCAAGCATGAAGTTCGATATTGCGCTTGTGGCATTCAGCGATCGCAAATTCCAAGGGGTCATAAAATGGGTTTGGTGCTTGACCTTGAGTTCCCGTTAGCCAAACACTCCACGGTTCCAATTGGGAAGCATACATTGCATCTCCCTCTGGTCGTACCTGCAAAACCAGGGCGTTGAAATTCAGGGCTTGTAATTTTTCAATAATCTTGATTAACTCGGCTTTTTGTTGCGCTACTGAAAGTCCTGCCTTGGGCCAATCACCATTCCACACGCAGGCTACCCAAGCCCCTCGAAATTCTCGGCGATGACTGAGGTTGATAGCTGGGGGTGTGTTTCCTGGTTCTGGAGGAACAACAATGTAGTTTGAGGGAAGTTTTTCAGCTTTCCCCTGATATACCAACGCTTGATAAACTATCACTGCAACATCAGCCCGAGTTGCTGCTACTTTAGGGTTAAGTAATTTCACGTTGGGATAGCTAGCAACTATACCAGCACGAGTAGCAATAGCTACTGCTTTTCTGGCATATCCAGGAATATTCGCTGCATCTTGGTAAATGAGGGGAAGTGCTGTCAGCAGATCCGGTTCGATATCGGCAGCAAGGTCTAAGCCACTGACCAAAGCAACCAAAACATCGCTCCTAGCGATGCGATCGTTAGGATGGAAACTGCGATCGGGATACCCAGACAGAAATTCTGTTTCGTAAGCTTTTTTTATTGCATTTGCCGCCCAGTGACTCTCTGGAACATCAGTAAATGGGACATACTCTCGCTTGGAAGGTTGCGTAAATACTTTGGCAATAATGGCAGCAAACTCAGCACGAGTCACTGAATTGTCCGGGCGAAACGTACCATCACGATATCCACTCACAAAGCCACGCTGAGCAAAGACTTCGATAAAAGCACGCGCCCAATGATTTTTAATATCCGAAAACTGAGTAGAAGTTGATACCATATACAATTCCAGCTAGTTTGCTTTGATTTTAATCAGTTTTGTAATTTTTAAAACATCTTTCTCCTATGCAAACAATCCTCACATAAAAGTAAACAAATAGGTCTACAAATTGCTATCTGTGCATTTCGCAATATTTTCAAGGGGACTGGGGCAAGGGGAAAAGGGGAAAGGGGAAAGGGTAATGGGGAAAGTTTTAAATCAACATTCCAGCAATATACAACTTTGTCTCTCTACCGACCTGTTTACGGTTCACCAGTTGTCACCACTCTAAAAGCTGTCGTTAGATCACAACAAACTGTCGTTAGGAATACAGAAGCTAGTGAACTACAAAGATACAGAGACACTAAGAAAAATACATCATCGTTGTACCAAGCCACTAAATCTTTAAACCAATACCGTTTTTAGCAAACTCTTCAATAGTTTTCTGCGATAACTCATGGGTGGCGATAGCCTGCAACATTGCCAAAGGTAAAGTTAAATGATGCGCCCCTGCTTGTAGCGATGCGGCTGCTTCTTGAGGTGATTTGATGCTAGCGGCTAAAATCTCAGTCTCACTGCCAGCCAGTATACTAGCCATATCCCGTACTAAGGCAATGCCATCACCCAACAAGCGAGTCGCACGATTTACATAAGCGATCGCAATTTTAGCACCTGCCTCTTTTGCTACTGCTGCCTGAGATGCGCTGTAAATCGCTGTTACTGAGCAAGTAATCTGAGATGATAAACAGGCTACCACTTCAAAGCCTACTGGTGTTGCTGGTATCTTTAATATTGTCTGTTCACCGATAATCTCGAAAGCTTTTTTTCCTTCCTGAACCATCCCATCAAAATCAGAGGCTGTTAGCTGATAATATAATGGCCCATTTGTCAAGGCAGCTAATTTTTTCAGTGTCATCTCTGGTGGGGCACTACTTTGAGCTAACAAGGTGGGATTTGTGGTGATGCCTTTCACCCAACCCATTCGCTTGGCAATTTCTGCTTCCGATGCGATCGCTGAGTCTAAATATAATACCATGATTCTCTCCTCGTCAAATCAATAGTTTCTGGTTAGTGTCTTAGTGTTTTAAAAAAATTTTTTCACCACCAAGACACCAAGACACAAAGATAGCAATTAAATTGTTAATGCTCGTTTTTGTAGTTGCAATTCAAAGCGATCGCGTGACTTAGGTTCTATCACCTGCACTGAAAGATTGTTCTTTGCTAATAACGAACGAAATTCATCAATGCTTCCTTTTGTTTGCAGAAATTTTGTCAGGAAACCTTCAAAAATTACATCGCCTCCGCCTGCTGTTGGTAGCATAACTTGAGGTTGCAACCACTGGGCTAGTTCTAGAGCATTTTTATTACCCCTGAGAATCGATCCAACTACGGGTAAAGCCAAGTCAACAAGTGGAGTAATGACAACATCTACAGGGGCAACTTCTTTGAGTGATGGGGAATGATATCCGTGCGGTTCGTAGTAGAGAGTGAAGCCACTTTCTAACTCTTTGAGGAGATAACCATTTTCTACCAAAGTCGGGCCAATTTGAGAGCCGGGAGTTGCCTTGATTTCTATACTTGCATTCAACGTAAAAGTTTCACCATGAGCAAGTGATATTATCTGGGTGTAACCTAACTGCTGCACTACCTTGGCAGCATTGGGAGAAGCTACTACTGGAATGTTGCGGTCAAGTTGTTTGAGTGTTGGTGGATGAGCATGATCTTCTAATCCCTGAGACAGCAAAATTAGGTCAATGTTTTCTGGAATTGGATGTTCTTGAGGTCGAGAACCTTTAAAAAACCAATCCAAATTGCCGAAAGTTAGCGAACCAACTAACCAAGGGTCAAGTAGTATCCGTTTGCTTCCGATTTCAAAAAGCCAACTATTGCTGTCTAAGTATGTTAAGTGCATAATCTTTGTGAGGATAACGCCTGCCTTTATTCATTTTATACTTATCATTTAATAACCTTCTATTAACCTAATACTCATATAATTGATAGAGGACTTTAAAATTAAGGCGTTGCTGAATTTGGTCATGAATTATGTTTGCATACATTTTTGTAGAGACGTAGCAATGCTACGTCTCTACATACCCGTGAATTGTAAATTCATATCTTGATTCAGCAACGCCAAAATTAAAATTATCATAGACAAATCTGCGATCAATTGTGTTCGATTTCTTACAGTTTGAGAGACAACACTTGTATTCAATTTATCTGGTAATTCTAACTATATGCATTTTCAAGTAAACCAATTTTCTATAAAACAAAAAAATACTTGCCTTGTTACTTTATTTGGAGCGCGATTTATAATACTATTCAAAAAGGCATTTAAGTTATATTTCAGCTATAGTCCAAAATTCAACTCTCGGTCATCAGTAACAGGTCTCAAGCATCTATTGGCAAACTAAAAGACTTGCAAAATTTACTTTTGCAAATTTGTGGGTAAAAGATTGATGTGCAAAGGAAAAAGCTAACTCCGGAAGACTCTTTGTGTCTACGGTTTGGGAAAAAGTTAGAGGGAAAAGGCTTCTCAATTTCTTGACCTCTGCCTCTAATTTTCAATGCCAGTTACTACAAGGGGGAAACTCTCACAACGCACGTGATGCTGCGTGAGGTCTGATTTTACCTTGACCTTTTCCCTACTTCAGCAAAAGTCTAATCAATAGCAAGTGGAAAGATTGAATGATATCAACTATGAATGCGCTGACAATTTCTGATGAGCTACAGTTGATCGTAGAGTCAACCTTGCAAGATTTACGGTTGTGGGAAGTAAAGATTGATCTAAATTATCTAGGCAGTGATTTGGAAAAACTCTTTAAAGATGAACCTCTACTGCCAGGAATTATCATAACTCATCATCAGCACTATGTTGGGATGGTTTCGCGACGGAGATTTTTTGAACATATGAGCCGTCCCTTTAGTTTAGAGCTATTTTTAAATCACCCGATTGAAAGGTTCCTTAATATCTTCAAAATTGAAAAAGAATCTGTGCTTTATAATACGACTTCTGTGATAGAAGCAACTCAAATAGCTTTGCAGCGATCGCCCGAACAGTTATATGAGCCTATCATAGTCCAAAGTTCGCTTGGAAGGCATCAATTACTTGATTTTCATCAATTACTCTTATCTTACTCCCAAATTCAAGTCCTCACACTTACTCATCTACAACAGGCAAGGCAGCAAACAAAAATATCAGAACCAGACTTTTATCAACTCCAAGAACACCAGATAAGATTATTACATAATGAAAAAATTGCCACCTTAAAACAAGTGATTTGTGGCATTGCTAATGAAATCAATCATCCTACCAACGTTTTGGCTGGAAATTTGCTTCGTGCTAGTCGCTATATCCAGAATTTACTCGAACTAATTAGCCTTTATCAACAACACTACCCAGAACCAGCGGTAGAAATTAAAACGGCAATCGATCAAGTTGAAATAGATAATTTAACTATCAACTTATCCAAGCTGCTAGATTCAATGAAGGCGGGCACTAATCGTATTAAGCAGTTTGTCTATTCCTTGCAAAATTTCTACACGAATGAATCTGAAAAAAAAGCAATTGATATCCATGAAAGCCTTGAAAGTGCTTTACTAATTTTACAAAATCGTCTCAAGTTAAATAGTCATTGCAAAAACATTACCATTATTAAAGAATATGGTAATTTGCCTTTGGTAGAGTGCTACCCAGGAGAACTCAACCTGGTTTTCATCAATATTCTCAGTAATGCGATCGATGCCTTAGAAGAGGGACTAGAGATCGGAGACTGGGAACTAGGAAAAGATTCTTCTCAATACCCAGTTCCGACGATTCGCATTCGTACAAAACTGGCTAACTCACATAGAGTGGTAATTCACATTGCTAATAATGGCATTGGTATGACAGAGGCAGTCAAACAAAGAATTTTTGACCCATTTTTTACAACCAAACCTGTTGGTAAAGGAACTGGATTAGGACTATCTATAAGCTACCAAATTATTGTTGAAAAACATGGAGGAACTCTGGAAGTAAATTCAGCAATCAGACAAGGTTCAGAATTTGCGATCGCCATCCCTATGCAGCAAGATTACTGAATCAAATTGGTCAAATTATCAATAGAGTCAAAGCGAAAGGGCTTTTTGTTATGTTAGACTTCTGGCGTTGGTTCTGTCTGTTGACAGTAACTCCACTCATAACAGTCTATGATTCGTAGTTTTAGAAAATACCATCGCCAGATTGCGATCGCGCTATGTCTACCCTTGTTTTTGACGGTACTAACAGGCATAGGCTACACCATTGTTGATGAATGGTTGCACCAAGGTGAATTAGGCGCTTTTATCCTTAGTCTTCACACCCTGTCAATCTTCCGTTTACAAGCAATTTATCCCCTGTTGAATGGCTTGGGGTTACTAGGATTGTTGATTACTGGTTTGAGTATGACAGGTTTATTTCGCAAACGCCCGGGCGGATGAGTGGGAGAGTGGGAGAGTGGGGGCTAGGGGCCCCCTCTGGGGTTGGTG
>NZ_JACAEU010000190.1:0-28365 GCF_013388695.1 Fischerella sp. | reverse complement strand
CGGCATGGGGCATCGGCACGACCTTAAACGGACGGGGAGCGACCATAAGACTACTTCGCTAGCTAGTTGCTGTGAGCCGTCAAGAATCACTGCCCTTCAAGGGCAGTGAGTATGTCAAATCTACCAACATCAGCCATCCAAGTGAATCTCATCAAGTTGGTTGATCACCACATCTGCACCTGCGACATTATCTGGCTTACCTACCCAAGTAATACCAATGCAACCTGCGGCTTTGGCGTTACGCGCCATTTGCATATCACCAACAGAATCTCCTACCATCAGCGTAGCACTAGGCTCTACTCCCAATTTTTCACAAGCTTGTAAAAATAGCACAGGATCTGGTTTACTTGGCCCTTCGTCTACTCCCATTTCCAACTGGATATAATCACTCAATTGGTGATTGTTTACAAACTTACGCACTTCTTGTGTTGTCGCTGCTGAGAGAATGCCAAGTTTCAGTCCTGTTTCTGATAGGTTCTTCAGGACTTCTAAACAACCAACAAATAAGGGTGAAGGAGTCTTGCCAATATATTTTTCTGCATCTTCTAAGGCTTGACGCGCTATTTCTAGCGACTCAAACCACCCCCGTCCAGTTTCGGCAATATATGCAGCGGCGGCGACTTCTGTTTCGCGGCGACTCGCCACTGCTATTAAACCCGCAGGATCGAGAATATCACCATTGACGCCAAACGCCATTAATAATGGTTCACCAATTCCGGGAATTTGCGCGTCTATTATCCGCGCTGCTCTTTGGGCAAGCGATCGCAAATACGTTTCTGAGTCTTCCAGAGTACCATTTTTGTCAAACAAAATCGCCTGGATATTAGGAAAAGTAACGTTTCTACACTTAATAGTTACCAAAAGATTCCTCCTCTTTTGTTGTTTGTTGATTGTTGTTTGTTGTTTGTTTGGAATAAGCAACCACCAACTACTAACTACTAACTACCAACTAGTAACCAACATAAAAAAAGAGGGAAAATCAATCCCTCTCTATGCGATACTTTCTCATTCTTTAAGCCGTTACAGATAACTATTCTTCAATAGCGGCTGGAATTTCTTCTTCAACTGCGACTGGAATTTCTTCTTCAACCGCGGCTACTTCAGTTGATTCGGCAGGAACAGCAGACGCAGTAGCACCTTGCTGTTTAGCTAATAGCTGTTCGCGATACTTAGCAGCCATTTCTTCAGCCTTGTCATAAACTAAATCGCGATTCTTAATCATGTCACCTGGTTCAGGTTCCAGCTGCTTTGTAGATAGAGATATTCGGCCTCGTTCAGCATCCAAGTCAATGATCATGACTTTAACTTCATCATTAACATTAAACACACTGTGAGGTGTATCAATATGTTCGTGGGATATCTCAGAGATATGCAATAGACCACTTACGCCGCCAATATCAATAAAGGCACCATAGGGCTTAATACCGCGCACAGTACCGATTACTACCTCACCAACTTCGAGGCGGTTCATCTTACGCTCAACCAGTGCTCGACGGTGGGATAGTACTAAGCGGTTACGCTCCTCATCTACTTCTAAGAACTTCAATGGCAGTTCTTCACCCACCAATTCTTCTTTAGGCTTGCGAGTGCTGATGTGAGAGCCTGGAATAAATCCACGTAATCCCTCAATTCGTACCAAAGCTCCACCACGATTAGTGGCAAACACCCCAGAACGGACTGTTGCATCTTCTGCTTGCAGCTGGCGTACTCGTTCCCAAGCCCGCATGTATTCTATACGGCGAATAGAAAGAGTTAATTGTCCCTCTTCGTTTTCATCACTGAGGATGTAAAATTCCCGTGTTTCGTTAGATTGTAAAACTTCTTCCGGGCTGTCTACCCGGTTAATAGACATTTCTTGTATCGGTATATATGCTGCGGTTTTAGCACCTATGTCAATCAGAGCGCCGCGTGGCTCTATACTGAAAACCGTACCGGGTACAATATCACCAGGGCTGAAATGATAATCGTATTTGTCCAGTAAAGCAGCGAATTCTTCGTGAGTAAACCCAATCTCGGTAATAGCAGTTGATTTCTGATTGACCATGCTGGTTGTTTCCTGGTTTTTAGTCTCCGTAATGGTTTTGCCACAAGTTATGATGTAGATGCAAATACCTAATAGGCAAGCTACACCTATCATCCTTTCTCATGCTAGCGCAGAAAAGCTGACTTAACGCGTATTAACTTCCAGATAGTAGATTATATCAAAATATCGAAAATTTTTATGTAAAGAGTCAAGAGTCAAGAGTTGTAGAGACATGCCATGGCACGTCTGTACAGGGTCAAGAGTCAAGACTTATACCAATTTGCGTTCAGACATAGCAATAGCAATTCGTGCCCTCTCCCCTTCCCCTCTCCCAAATTGGGAGAGTGCCAGCAGGCGGGGTGAGGTAAGTATTATTTTTGACTGCAACTTAGTATTAACTGTTACTACTATGGACTATAGACTTTTGACTAAAAATAACCGCTGTTAATCTCAAAAGAATAACAGCGGTTACTTGTTTTTAAGATCGCCATCAAAAAGTTGGCATTTGTAAAATTACTTGTCTTTTCTTTCGATGCGAGGAGGTTCGCGGAATGCGATCGCAAAGAAGAGAGTTCCAATTGCCAAAGTCAAAATCAGGATATATGCCACGCTTTCCATATCACTAGCTCCTGCATATTTAGCCTTTGACACTCTCACAGCACTTAACTGATGAGATTCTTGCCTCACAGGGAGTCTACGACTTTACCCTCCGCAAGCATCCACCGTGTGTCTCACGGCAGTAATATATAGTCTACCAAGATACAGAGAAGATTGGGAATTGGGGATTGGGAATTGGGAATAGGTGAAAATTATGAATGATGAATACTGAATGCTAAAAATTTCATAATTCATAATTCATAATTCATAATTTTTATGCCCCTTGCCCAATGCCCTAATCCCTAGTCCCTCTAACTTTAGACAGCTTCTTTCTTCCGGGTTGTCAAGTCACCCACCTTCGCAAACACACCAAACTCGACTTGTTCTTCGAGTTCTGGGTCAATACCAGCAAATACATCTCGGTAGATAGTCCGAGCGCCATGCCAGATGTGACCAAAGAAGAACAACAGCGCAAAGCAGGCGTGTCCAAAGGTAAACCAACCTCTAGGACTCGTACGGAATACACCATCAGAGTTCAAGGTTTCTCTGTCAAATTCAAAGATTTCGCCACCTTGAGCTTTACGTGCCCACTTCTTCACATCTGCGGGGTCTGTGAAGGTTTGACCATTTAAGTCACCACCGTAGAAGGAGGCTTTCACACCAGTTTGCTCAAAGCTGTACTTAGATTCTGCTCGACGGAAGGGAATGTCAGCGCGGACAACACCATCTTTATCGGTCAGAACTACTGGGAAGGTTTCAAAGAAGTTGGGCAGACGGCGCACTTCTAATTCCCGTCCATCGGCATCTGTAAAGACTGCATGACCTACCCAAGACTGGGCAATGCCATCACCCTTATTCATTGGGCCTGTACGGAATAGACCGCCTTTAGCGGGGCTATTGCCGACATAATCGTAGAATGCCAATTTTTCGGGAATTTGCGACCAAGCTTGCTCTGGTGTTGCGCCATAAGCAAGGCTTGTTTGCACGCGACGCTGAATTTCCTGCTTAAAGTAACCTTGATCCCACTGATAGCGGGTAGGGCCAAACAACTCGATTGGGGTAGTAGCGCTACCGTACCACATTGTACCCGCAACGACGAAAGCCGCGAAGAATACAGCGGCAATACTGCTAGAAAGCACTGTTTCAATGTTACCCATCCGCAGGGCTTTATAGAGCCGTTCGGGTGGTCTTACTGACAGGTGGAATAAACCAGCAATAATGCCAACGATACCAGCGGCGATATGGTGAGCTACTACACCACCGGGGTTAAACGGGTTAAAGCCATCTGGTCCCCACTCCGGTGCAACTGGTTCAACGTGGCCGCTTAAACCGTAGGGATCAGAAATCCACATTCCCGGCCCCCAGAGTCCGGTAAGGTGGAAAGCACCAAAGCCGAAGCAAAGTAGACCAGCCAAGAACAGGTGAATACCAAACATTTTTGGCAAGTCAAGAGCGGGTTCACCAGTGCGGGGGTCTTGGAATAGTTCCAGATCCCAGTAAACCCAGTGCCAAACCGCAGCTAAGAACAACAGACCAGACAGAACAATGTGAGCGGCGGCAACGCCTTCAAATGACCAGAAACCTGGATCGTAGTTGGCAGCGCCAGTTACGTTCCAGCCACCCCAAG
Organism: Fischerella sp.; assembly: GCF_013388695.1. NCBI lineage: Bacteria > Bacillati > Cyanobacteriota > Cyanophyceae > Nostocales > Hapalosiphonaceae > Fischerella > Fischerella sp. Next base: position 24,118 of record NZ_JACAEU010000190.1, on the reverse strand, counting down.
AACCAACAACACCCAAACGTGCCATGAAGGGCAGCACGAACATTCCTTGACGCCACATGGGGTTGAGAACGGGGTCGCTGGGGTCATAAATAGCCAGTTCGTACAGAGCCATTGAACCAGCCCAGCCTGCCACCAAAGCTGTATGCATCAAGTGTACAGATATCAGCCGTCCCGGATCGTTCAGAACGACTGTGTGTACTCGGTACCAAGGTAGTCCCATCGACTACGCTCCTCCTGGATGAGTTTGTTTACAAAGCAATTTTCTTGTTTTTGTTATTGCTAGAGCCTGAATTTTCCACAGCTTGGTCTTAAAAGTTAGACAGTGTGGCTGCTTGGGCAATCAAATATGTACCTTTTGGGGATTAGCCCTGAAGGTGGCGATCGCCAAGCAAAAATGAGAATGTTTAAAAAAGTGTAACTATTGATGGAGCTGTTTGCAAGCGTATAAAGGCACTTGGAGTTGGTTACTCTTTGGTAGATGGTGGTTAGTAGCTAGTAGTTGGTGGTTGTTTGTTGTTTGTAACAAACAGTTAACAATCAACTACCATCAACCAACTACCAACAATCCCTATTCCCCATTCTTTACTGCACCACTGATTCGATGTTTTCTAGCTGACATCTAGCTGAGGCACTCCCCAAACGTTCGATCACTTGTTCAGCGCTCATTAACCGCTTGAGCATGACTTGACCGATGGCTCGACTAGATGTACCTGGTTGTACTGGTTTTATTGGCTTCACTTCTACAGTGATAATGGCATCTTCTACACGATAAAGCCACATCACTTCGCCCTTTTCTACCAAGCAAATATTAATTTGCTCAATCTCTGGTTGGCGTCGCCATGCAGTTATCTGCCAAAGTCCATCAGATGCCCAAACTCTGCCAATTGTCCATCCTTCAGATAAAAAGAAATACTTCACACTCTTAGTCTCGCTTTTAGATTCTCTATTTGTTGTTGGTAATACCGTGAAAATCTCAGTCGGTCATGTATCGAAATGAGATTTGTAGATTGTAGCTATGCAAGCACAAAGGAGTGTGGGGAGTGGAGGAGTGGGGCTGTGGGAAAGTGAAAGATATACTGAATTGTTCTTCTGTCCCTTTTTCCCCACTCTAATTTCTCCCCTCTCTCCCTATCTCCCCATCTCCGCATCTCCCCCTCTTAATTTCTCCCCCTCCTCAATTTCTACACCCTTATAAATACACTGCTCGAACTAACTAAAAAGCTTAACAAAGCTCTTCTTTTATCAAATCTGAATTTACGATAAGTTTGTGTAAGTTTGTTATTTTAATTAAATTAAACATTTTGAATTATTAATTAATATTAAAGTATGTATTGTTTTCTCATTTTCAAATTCAATATTCATCACCTAAATTGGTATATTTAAAAACCAGTTTTTCAAACAACTATAATGTAAAGTTTATTTAATAAAATCAGAAAATTTTAATTTAAACTTCTCAAGATGCAGATGAAAGTACCAGTTAAACATTGGGATATATGGCAAGGGATAATGGAAATTCCTATTCCCCATTGCCGACAGTCAGCCGCACGCCACTTGCTTTATGCCTCTTAACCATGCACGGCAACGCGGTGCTGTCCTCCTGAATCCCCAGAGGAAATTTGAGTTCCTGATTCTCTATGTCATTATTCCGTAAAAATACGTCTAATCTGACTATATTTAAAATTCATTACCGAAATTAAGACTTAGTCACCATAATAGTAAAATTACTGACCGCACTTGTTCAAAAAACCCAAGGCTATGAACTGGTTTTCCTTGTCTGCAAGACGCTGGGAGCAAATTACACAATTACTTTCTGTATTGTGTTTATGTTTATTTTTGGTTGTTAGTTGTGTGAATCTTCCACAAACAAATACACCAGCATCTGATTCTGGAAATGGTCGCATTACTATAGGTACGACACAAAAACCGCGTACCCTCGATCCATCTGATGCTTATGAATTGGCGTCACTATGGTTGGTGTATAACATGAGCGATCGCCTCTACACCTACGAAAGCGGAAATACCGTAATTAAACCACAGCTGGCTACCACATTACCTCAAGTTAGTCAGGATGGTCTGACTTACACAATCCCCTTGCGTCAAGGAATAGTATTTCATGATGGAACTCCCTTTAACGCCGAAGCGATGGCGTTTAGTATCCGCCGTTTTATTGAAAACAAGGGTAAACCAGCTTTCCTGCTAGGGGATGTGGTGGAATCAGCAAAAGCTACGGGCGAGTATGAGTTAACTATAAAGCTGAAAAAGCCATTTGCGGCGTTTCCGGCACTGCTGGCATTTAGTGGTGTCTGTCCCGTGTCGCCCAAAGCTTATGAAATTGGCGAAGGAAAATTTAACCCAAATAATTTTATCGGTACTGGCCCTTATAAATTGGCGAAATTTGGCCCTGACTCGTTACGATTTGATGTATTTGAGCAATATTGGGGAGAAAAGCCAGCAAACAACGGCATCAATGTACAAATTCTTAGCAGTGGGGTGAATTTATATAATGCCTTCCGCAAAAAAGCTGTAGACGTAGCTTACCTAAGTATGGATCCCGATCAAATTCGCAGCTTGGAAGCAAGTGCAAAAAAAGGTGCTTGGCAGGCGATTCCAAATCAGGGTAATGTTGTCAGTTATCTGGTGATTAACCGCAATCAAAAGCCTGTGGATAACTCAGCGGTAAGACAAGCGATCGCGGCAATGATTAACCGTCCATTATTATACGAGCGAGTGTTGTATGGTCAAGCGGAAGCACTTTACAGTTTGATACCAACAGCATTCAATGATTACCAGCCAGTTTTTAAAGAGCAATACGGTGATGGCAACATTCAAAAAGCTAAAGAACTGCTTACTAAAGCTGGTTTTTCCAAAGACAATCCTGCCAAGGTAGAGGTTTGGTATCCCTCTAGTTCTCCGACTCGGAGTTTAGCAGCAATAGTACTCAAAGCCCTGGCTAAAAAAACAATGGATGGCATTTTCCAATTTGAAGTTAATACTGTAGAATCCACCACTGCTTTTAAAAACATTGCTAAGGGCTTATATCCAACATTCTTACTAGATTGGTATCCTGATTTTTTGGACGCAGACAATTACATTCAGCCGTTTTTAGCTTGTGACAAAGGCTCATCTGAAAAAGGATGCGAAGATGGAGGAAGTCAATCTCAAGGTTCTTTTTACTATAGTCAGCAAATGAATCAATTGATTGACAAGCAGCGACAAGAACAAAACCCCGAAGCACGCAAAAAAATCTTTGCAGAAATTCAAGACATATTGGCGCGGGATGTACCTTACGTTCCCTTATGGCAAAGTAAAGATTATGTATTTGCTCAAACAGGTATTAGCGGCGTGCAACTAGATCCCACTCAAAATTTGATATATAAAAACATCAAGAAATAGTCATTTGTCCTTTGTCATTTGTCATTTGTCTTTACCAATAACTAATGACCAATGACTAATAACCAATGACCAATGACCAATAACCAATGACTAATTGACTATGTCCCGTTCCAAAGCTATAACTTATTACATTACAGCCCGTTTGCTGTTAGCTCCACTCCAGTTGTTAACTATCATTACCATCGTGTTTCTGTTGCTGAGAGCAACACCTGGAGATCCAGTTGACGCAATTTTGGGTGCGCGTGCGCCAGAAAGCGCTAAGGAAGAATTGCGAAAACAACTCGGTTTAAACTTGCCTTTATGGTTGCAGTACTTAAATTACATGGGCAACTTGCTACGCTTCGATATGGGCAAATCTATTGCCAGTCGGGGACAACAAGTTTGGGATATCATTTGGCAATATTTCCCAGCGACAGCAGAGTTAGCTATATATAGTATCGCGATCGCTCTAGTTGTTGGTATTGCTGTTGGTATTATTTCTGCTTCCCGTCCTGGTACCGCTGTAGATGTAGGGGGAAGATTGTTTGGAATCGTCACCTACTCACTACCCATGTTTTGGGCAGGAATGGTACTACAATTGATTTTCGCTGTTCAGCTTGATTGGTTGCCCTTGGGAACGCGTTATCCTGCAACACTACCAGCCCCAGAAGCTATCACTGGTTTGTATACAATCGATAGTCTCTTAAGAGGCAACTTTACTCAGTTTTTCACTGCTGCACAATATCTCATTCTACCTTGTTGTACTTTGGGAATCTTGCTCAGTGGTATTTTTGAGCGAATTGTGCGTGTGAATTTAAAGCAAACAATGCAAGCAGATTATGTAGAGGCTGCTAGAGCTAGAGGTATTCCTGAAAAAACAATTTTATTTTCTCATGCCTTAAAAAATGCTCTAATTCCAGTGATTACCGTCCTAGGATTGACATTTGCCTCTCTATTGGGAGGAGCAATTTTAACCGAAGTCACATTTTCGTGGCCTGGATTGGCAAATAGACTATATCAAGGAATTTCGGAGCGAGATTATCCTACAGTCCAAGGAATCATGGTATTTTTTGGAGCTATTGTAGTTGGGGCAAGCATTTTAATTGATATTTTCAACGCCTACGTAGACCCACGAATTCGTTACTAGTTATGACCTACGTCAAAAAGCGATCGAGGCGGTAAAACGCAGCGTTATCGATGAAAGCCAGAATGGATTACTACAGCGATGATCCATTACTATTTTGAGAACAAGGAAGGACTGTATAAAACTGTGTTGCAACGTCCTGCGACTGAGTTGCATGACGCACTGCAACAACTAAATTTGGATACTTTACCACCAGAAGAAGCTCTAAAGACTATGATTCGAGCTGCGATCGCCTACGAAGCGGCCCATCCTCATCGAGGGATGCTTTGGTTTCAGGAAGCCAATCAAAATCAGGGCAAGTATTTTAAATTGGGCAACTGGCAAGAAACCTTCGCCCATGTCATCAAAATATTAGAACGGGGTATAGCAGAGAGAAAATTTCGTCAACTAGACCCTTTTTTGGTATGCATACAGATTAGTGGCATCTGTACTTTATACTTTAATGCTCACGAAAACATCAAGCATCTTACCCCAAATGTGGATAGGTTGAGTCCAGAAATGATTGAGAAATACACCCAAGAAGCAATTAATTTAATCTTGGCAGGAGTGCGAGCGTGAGAGTGGGGGAGTGGGAGATGGGGAGATGGGGAGAAAATAATTCAAAATTTAAAATTCAAAATTCCCAACTAAGAATCTTTTTGACTTGTTACGCCACTAACCACTAACTACTAACTACTAACGAATGACAAATGACCAATGACTAAAACGATTGTTGTTAAAATCGGGACTTCTAGTCTTACTCAACCAGAAACAGGAAAATTGGCAATTTCTACGATTGCAACCTTAGCAGAAACACTCTCGCGTTTACAACAACAGGGACATCGGATGATTTTGGTTTCTTCTGGTGCTGTTGGAGTGGGTTGTGCGCGCCTAGGTTTAGGCGAAAGACCAAAGGCGATCGCCCTCAAACAAGCAGTGGCAGCAGTTGGACAAGGGCGTTTAATCCGTGTATATGATGATTTATTTAATACCTTACAACAACCTATAGCTCAAGTATTGCTTACCCGCAGCGACTTAGTACAGCGCAGTCGCTATCTGAATGTCTACAAAACCTTTAAGGAATTACTGGAACTAGGGGTAATTCCTGTGGTGAATGAAAATGATACCGTAGCAGTGGAGGAATTAAAATTTGGAGACAATGACACTCTTTCGGCTTTAGTTGCTAGTTTAGTACATGCAGATTGGCTGTTTTTACTTACCGACGTAGATAGACTTTACTCAGCCGATCCCCGTTCCGTACCGGATGCCCAGCCGATCGCATTAGTTAGCAATCTCAAGGAATTAGAAGAATTACAGGTGCAAACAGGCACTCAAGGTTCCCAATGGGGTACGGGTGGTATGGTGACAAAAATTTCTGCCGCACGAATTGCCATTGCTGCTGGTGTTCGCACCGTAATTACCGAAGGTAAATATCCCAAAAATATAGAAAAAATATTACATGGAGAACTACTTGGCACTCACTTTGAACCACAACCGGAGCCAACCTCAGCTCGCAAACGCTGGATAGCTTACGGTCTACTTCCTACTGGCAAATTATATTTAGATGAAGGAGCAGTGGTAGCAATTTCGCAAGCAGGCAAATCTTTATTAGCTGCTGGCATTACCGCTGTGGAAGGCGAATTTGATACCCAAGAAGCCGTGCTATTATGCGATCCAAGAGGTAAAGAAATTGCTAGAGGACTTGTAAACTACACCAGTGCTGAACTGCAAAAAATTCGCGGGTGTCGTTCGAGCGAAATTGCAGTGATTTTGGGATATGAAAGTGGAGAAACGGCGGAAACAGTGATTCACCGAGATAATTTGGTTTTGACTACTTAAGCTCATTCCTCGGAGTTGTGCGCTCTTTCTCGTTACCAGGTTGAATCTGGTAACGAGAGTTTGTTGCATAGGCGAATCACACAACGAGGGAATGAAAATCTCTTCCCCGATTCTCAATCCCCAATCCCTATTTTCAAGTTAGACGTCCATGCGATTTCATCACACACCAAACGGATGAAAATAAATCTTTCCTTTCCCCCTTAACCTTTCACGCCAGTCGCTACAACGGAGGAGCCACTGCGGTGGACGGGTTTCCCGGCATAAAGCACGTGGCGTGGAACCTCCAAGGGCGCTTACGCTCCCCTTTCCCCTATTTTCAAGATAGATATAAATTAACGTTTGTAGACCAAGAAACCAGCGATCGCATCTAGAAGCGCTTCTTTTTCATCTGCCCGAATCAAGTGACCGCTATTTTCAAAGATTCTTAAGTCGGCGTTGGGAATTGCTTTAGCAATTTCAGAGGAGAATTCTGGAGGACAAATCCAGTCATGGGCAGGCACTATGGTGTGATTTAGAGTAATTGTCATGTCACACCTCTCCTCCTTATTTGGGCGATCGTTATTATTAACTCTCTATCAGAGTTGATAACAACAAAGTTCTTTGTTTACTTTGATGCAATTTAGCGATCGCCCTACAGACGCCTTCAAAAGTGATCGCTTATAGACAGTTTTCTCCCTTGCTCTTTGGGCAGAATTTAGTATTTGTATGTGAGCGATCGCGCATTACTGCGATCGCTGAGAAACATTAATTTACTACAACTGTTTCAGTAGCTGATTAACAGATAACACGGGCATAGTTGCACTTGAAAAATCACGATCGCGGGTAACAATTGCATCTAAACCTTGAGCAATTGCACAAGCAATTTGTACAGCGTCTTCAAAATCTGCTAAACCTGACGTTAAAGCAACTTCCAAAACAGTGCGATCAACAGGGCAAACCTCCATAACTGCCAGTATGATAGAGATTGTCTGCCTTGCTCGTTCGAGACTTTGGGTTTGCCTTTTGGCTATGTAGAAAATATCCGTTAGCGTTGTTGCAGTGACATAACCTACAACTTGTCCAGCACCGATCGCTTGAAACAAGGCTTCTGCATCCGACAAAAATGGCTCCCGCTCTAGCAAGAAATCAAGAACAATGTTGGTATCGATGAGAACTCTCACTTGAGATACTTCTCCACTCGATACTCTTCCAGCATTGCCTCGATCTGAGCGTCAGTGGGTGGCGGCTGGTCTGTTTTTAGCAAACCACGCATCTGATTAATCAGAGTCTTTCGATTTGGTTGTAGGTTTAGATTGCCTTTTAGGGATTCAATGATGTCACTGACTAATGCGAGGCGATCGCTCACCGATAAGTTACGGGCTTGCTCTTTCAACTTTTGCAATGACATGAAAACTACTCCAACGATCGCTGGTATCTAGATTCTAATATGAGCGATCGCTCATCTGTAGCCTAGTTTTATTCACAAGAGAATGTCCTTTACAATCCAGTGTTAGGTGGCTGGCGACTACTCACAATTTACTCTAACAACCAAGCAAGCAAATCCTTAATTGTAAGGTGTAACTCACCCGCAAACGATGGCATAGGAAGAAGTGCATCTGGCTCATCAAACACTTCAGTTTCTTGTTTGGGACGATAAATAAACACAGTTTGCTCATTCGGATCAATTAGCCAACCCATTTGAGTTCCATACTTTAGACAATGAAGAATATTTTTCGTCACTTTTGTCTGGTTTTGATCGGGAGACAAAATTTCAATTGTCCAATCTGGAGCCATGGAAAATGTATTGGCAACCTCCCCATTCTCATCACGGGGAATCCTACTCCAAATAAAAACCGCGATGTCAGGTACAATTGAACGACCACCAAAAGTACAACGCAACTCAGGAAACGCACGAGCGATACGATTAGGCTTTACTACACCATTGATGGTAGATATAAATTCTCCTTGAATTGTACTATGTTTCCCTTGGGGCATGGGCTTCTGGATAATTTGACCATCAATGTACTCACTAGCAGGTTTTGTTTCTGGTAGTTGCAGAAACTCTTCTAATGTCAGCATTTTAGATGGTACTTGTACCATTTTGCGCTTGCCTCCAAGTCTGCCAGAGCAAATTCCAATCTCTATCTTAGCTAGAAAACTCAATCAAAATTGCCCTACCGGATCGCTTAGTAGCGCCTAGACTTCTCAATTGGGTAATCGCTCACAGGCAGTTTGCTCCCCTTGCTCTTAGTAGACACTAGTATCTGGACTTGTTTATGAGCGATCGCGCATTGCTGTGACATAAGCTGTAGCCTAGTTTTGGCAAACCCTCAGTAATTAACGGCAAAGGTCAGCCACCGCAAGTCACCTCTGAAACTCAACCGATAACCTCAATACGGTCAGTTGCGCCGCGTTTTTATACCACGCTACAACTTGCCGATTAGCTTGTCGTACTCTGCATGAGTCCCAATCCAAAACCAAGAAATGCCATCTTCTACTTCAACACCTAAAGCCCGATAATCTAGACCTGCCCGAACTGACCAATACTTGTTACCAATCTTTTTGAAGTGCAACGATGGATGAGATGGATCAGCTTTAAGCAACTCATAGCATTGATCGGCAGTTTGCTGTACGTTTTCAGGTAAAGTGTTGTAGCATTTCCAAAATCGCCGTGTCGTGTAGTGCATTAAATTTCTCGACACTGCCCTGACTCGAATTCAGCGATCGCCTCTTGAGCTAAGGCTTCTAACTTACCATCTGCAATGTCTTGCTCTAGCTGTTCATCCCAACGCTGATAATCCAAGTCAAAAAACCACTGCCTTAGACGCTCGAAATCCTGTGACGGAAGTGTTAGAATCGCCGCTTCAATTTCTTCTAGGGTTGACATATCAATAATTTACCTCTTTGCTCTTGAGCAAATTATAGCTTTGTGTCAACTGCAATGCGGTTATGTGATTGCTATTACAAATAGCGCTTTTTATAACTCTTTTAATTTTACTGGCTAGCAAGCGATCGCCCTACACCCTCGCAATTATCCCGTAATGGATAACCTCACGGTTTTAAAGGAGCGATCGCTAAAAAACAGTTTGCTCTCCTTGCTCTTTCAGCAGACGCTAGTATCTGGACTTTATTATGAGCGATCGCACTTCACTTGTTTATATAGATTCGTTGTCAAATTTGAAGGAGTTGTGTATGTGTTGCACGCCTTTCAGAAGAAATCTAAGCGTGGAATTGCGACTCCCAAGCAAGATATTGAACTGATTGAAGCTCGACTCAAACGCGCCAAAGAACATTACGAACAGTACTATAAGCAGCGTCTAGAGGAAGACAAAAATGAGCAAAGAAATTAAGGTGCAATCAAGCAGTGGTAATATTTTTGCAGATCTAGGACTCGCGACTTCCGACGAGTTGTTGATTAAAGCGGAACTCGTTCGACAAATCAGTGACCTGATCGCTGCGAGAAACCTGACTCAAACCGAAGCGGCAAAACTGCTCGGAATCGATCAACCCAAAATCTCTGCTTTACTGCGTGGAAAGCTTTCCGGATTTTCAACCGAACGCCTCTTTCGATTTTTAAACGCACTGGGGAGTGATGTGGAAATTCGCGTCATTCCCAAACCTCAATCAAACTCTCAAGCTCAGACAAGAGTTGTTAGTGTCTAGAGGATGTCGCGCAGTGTCGGTTCCCCAACAGTTTCAGTGACGTATTTTTTCAAATTCGCCTTTTTCAACTTTTCGGTAATTTGCCTCATCTGTTGTAAGGGTACATTTAAGTCAGAGGCGATCGCTAAAAGACAGTTTGCTAGTATCTGGACTTCTTTATGAGCGATCGCGCATTGCTGCGATCGTAAGCTGTAGTCTAATTTTGGCAAACCCTCAGTAATTAACGGCAAAGGTCAGCCACCGCAAGTCACCTCTGAAACTCAACCGATAACCTCACGCTTTCAAAAGCGATCGCTAAAAGACTATTTTCTCCCCTCACTCACTAGCAACTTCCAACCAACCCTGAATTGCATCTTGCAACATCTCCAAGAGATGTTCGTAGCTATCTCCCCAAGTGTGGCATCTTGGGAGAGCAGGTACAGAACCACACCAGACACCATCCTCCTGCCAAATAATAGCTTTTATTTTCATAACCTATGCTCGACATATTGTGCTGTATACATTTTAGTTTAGTGTAGTTGTGTAATTACCCGTTTCCTCCTCTTGCTCTTTGGGCAGAAGCTAGTATTTAGATGTGAGCGATCGCCCATCAGTCTGATGCAGTTCGCATTCTTCTCACTAGTGCTTGGGGTTTTCAATTAGGCGATCGCTTATAGACAGTTTTCTCCCTTGCTCTTTGGGCAGAAGTTGGTATTTGTATGTGAGCGATCGCGTATTGCTGCGATAACAAGTTGTAGTCTAGCTTTGGCAAATCCTCGGCCATTAACGACTGAGTTCAGCGGCGATAAATAGAGTTTAACTTAAGCCCTAGGATCGCGCGATCGTCCGCTGCAATGATTGGTTAGGCACAATGGCTCAGACTTGGACAGGCTATGCCTTTGCAGACTTACACTCACCGATCGCACCCTCTACAATATTACGCCGATGCCCTCACCCCAGAGCTAAAACGGGCAAGACCGATCGCCCTCACAAATCGCACTCAACTCAACACCGATCTGCCTCAACCAGAGAGTATTACCGCCGCCACTTCTCTCGAACCGAGGAGTAGCCCGCGCAGACATTACCAACACCAACGTGCCAAGGCGCCTAACGACTGAGTTCAGCGGCGATAAATAGAGTTTAACTTAAGCCCCAGGATCGCGCGATCATCCGCTGCAATGATAAGCAGCACCGGGTTGCTGCCACTTTAACAGCGAGGAGACAGCCAGAAAGAGGCAAGCCACGGCTGTTCCCAAAAAAGTCCCCATAAACCATGGATTGTAAACCGTGATATTGATGGACTGGAAGGCGGCAATGCCCTGTGCTGGCTGAAGTCGAGCCAAGGCGCTCATCACGAAGGTTGAGAAGGCAAAGAACACTCCAGCGATCAATCCACAACCGAGTGCTGCAAAAAGTTTTAGCACGAAGAATAATGTAGAGCTTGTCATAGTCACTTTATCCACCTTGTCCAACCAGTTGAGCGATTTGAGTACGAGCGTTGGCGATCGATTCTGTCAAACCTGCACCGCCTGATTCTTCATTCTCAACATGGATAAAGTCGATATCGGTGATGCCAATCAAGCCAAAAATCGCTCTTAAGTAAGGATCTTGATAATTCAGTGTTTCGTAGCGCTCACCCAACCCATAGCCAGAAGTACCGCGTGCTGTGATGACAAACATTTTCTTCCCTAACACCAATGGTTTGTAAGGGTTCTCAGACTGCTCTGGCACAAAGTCAAAGGTGCGTCCAATCCGCACAATCTGGTCAATATAGGCTTTAAGTACACTGGGTATGCTGTAGTTGTACATCGGAACCCCGATGACATAGATATCTGCCGCTAACAGTTCATCCACCAGTTGATCGCTAATGCGGAGCGCCTCCCACAGTTCAGGGGTGCGTTGTTCTGATGGGGTATAGGCGGCGGCAATCCCGGTTTCAGTCAGATGAGGAATGGGATTGCGACCGATATCTCGATAGGTAACGCTATCTGTTGGATGAGCCTGTTTTCAGGCTTCAACAAATTCTCGGCTGAATTTGCGCGATCGAGAGCGCTCATCTCGTGGACTTGAATCAATGTGTAATAGGTGTGCAAACAACCATGCTTTTGTCCAGCGAGCAGTATAACGTTCCCAATCACCCGCCGCAGATAACCTCGAATGCTCACAGATAACCTCTCGGCGGTCGGTGTGCATTGGGGTTGTTATGCCGTGCTGCTACAACTGCTCTAACAACCTGTCGTATTCTGCGTGAGAACCCACCCAAAACCAAATCACTGTATCTCCATCTAATTGCCCAACTGCTCGATAACTTTTGCTAATACGGGCGGAGTAAATCGGTAACTTCGGATGAACCTTCTTGAAGCGTAGACTTGGATAGCTTGGGTCTTCCTTGAACTGACGATATGCTGCACGGGTTTGCTCTTGAACCTGTTTAGGCAAACCAGCGAATAATTTACGGAACTCAGTAGTAGTGAGCGATTTCACAGTGTCTCTGGGTCAAGTTCTTGAGTTTGACCTGCATGATACTCAGCCATTGCAGAAGCAGCCAGTTTTGCAAGAATATTCGGTGAGCGAGAGAATGATTCGTCCCAACGGCGATCGTCCTCTATCTCTTCCAAAATCATTGCAGCGATCGCATCCTGCTCACTAGAAGGTAAAGTTTTCAACCGGGCGATTGCTTGTTCGAGTAGTTCAGTCATGTCTAGTTCCTCACATAGAAGGCATAAATGAATTATCGCTTATTGAAAGATCTATAGAAGTTGTGCTCATTTCAAGTCTTTCCTATATGACACTCATCAATGTCTCCTTCTCTTTCGCGACCTGTTATGCGGTGTTCTCTCGCCATCAAATATGAATTGCCTGGCCCGTTACAACTATTCCACCCCTGACGGGTATATGTACCACAATTTGACTAGGACGACCTATCGCTTCTCCCTGTCGAATTAAGATAGTTGTTGGTACCGTCACAAGTTCACTTGCTCGCAAATACCCTCCAAGCGCAGCGGCAGCAGAACCAGTCGCTGGATCTTCCACAATTCCCCCGATTGGAAAAGGATTACGAGAGTGGAAGACAGTCGCACTCTCTCGCCATATCAGTTGTAGTGTCGTAAGACTATCCCGCAGCATGAGAGCTTTGAGCGTCTCGAAGTCGTAGTTTAGTTCTGCTAGGCATTGCTGTTCAGCAACAGCTAACACCAAATGCCATGCTCCGGCATAGGCACGAGCAGGAGGAATGGAGCCGTCAAGGTCATCTTGTATCCAACCCAGTGCGGAAAGAGCCTTGATGACGAGCGCATGAGGTGCGGGTGCATAACTTGGCTCAACTGAGGTTAGGGATGCTTCATACTTACCATCTCGCTGATGAACGGTAACTGGTACTATCCCAACGGATGTCGCCAACTGGTAAGTGCCTTCTCCATCATTCTCGCCTAGTACCACTCCAGTAGCAATAGTGGCATGTCCACAAAATGAAACTTCCACCTCGGGGCTGTAGTAACGAACAATTCGGTCAGATCCACTAGCAGGAGCAACGAAGGCGGTTTCCGAGAAACCAACCTCGGCAGCAATACGCTGCATGGTTTCAGGATCTGGAAGTGTATCTCCGATCCAAACCCCAGCAGGGTTACCCCCATTGAGGGTTGTTGTAAACGCTGATAGACGAAAAAGACTTCCTAAATTCATGATTTTTTCTCCCCTTACAGCAGCCTTTTAATTAACTAGATTTTTGATAAGCACATATACTTACGGACTAGAGCCAGTTACTTTCGCCCTGAAGGGGCGTTAGCGCTGTGGATTGCTAACGACCAATATAATCGGCGGTAGATAGTCTCGGCTGCACGACCAAAATTTCTCGCTCGTCCGCTTCATCGATTTGTTAGCTGGATACCAACACTGATGGCTTTCAACGACCCTAACGTTCGCCACTATGCAAGTTTCAGAAAGTTTAGACCTTCAAACCATTGCGGTAACGCTGCCACCAACGATTTGCCAACCACTTTTGCCTCTACGCCAAACTCTCATGTAGCGGTAATCACCTGCGAAGGCATTCCCTAAATACGTGCCACTCAAGAAAATGTGAGCCGATGCAAGAACAAAGTGTTCGCTCCAAACTCGTATCTCTAGCTCTTTAGGCACAAACTCGTGAAACTGAGTACCACCAGTACGATGTAAGTCTAAATCTATCACTTTAGTTGTCAGTTCACCAGTTGGTCCAGCGAAAAGCAGATCATCGGCAATGAGTACATCTAATTCAGATACGTCGGAGGCTGACATTGCGGTATAAAGCCGCGCTTCACACTCGCGAATTTGAGTTTCAATTTCTGAATCCATATTTCCTACTACAGTTTTGACTACACTTATATCACTCCTCATTACCGATCGCCTTGTCAATGTGCCTACACCGATTCCCTGCTCGGTGTTTTCTAGTGAAAAGCCCGTTTGATAGGCAATGATCTCCTCCTGATTGGTCTAGAGCTTGCTTTGAATGTTGGCTCAGAGAATTCCCTCTAGAAATTGCTTAATCTGTTTTGGCGATCGCAAGTGATAAACCTGTTTTGTACTTCGCGCCTGGTTGATGAACTCACGGTATTTGGGAGTCAGGCGCTGATGACAGAGCCAAAGGACTCGATAACTGCGAAGCGCACTTTTGAAGATTGGACTGTTTTCGGAATAACCCTCTGGCGGCTTGATTGCGCTGGTTAGAAATCGTTTTGTCACCCACCAACTATGGACATAGAGCGGGTTATGCTTTGCTTTACCCGTTGTAATTAGCGATTACTTTTGTAATTTTTCCTGTTGAGCCTACTTCCATGAATTCACCTGTCTTTGAGCCTTTTTGATTAATGTAGTAAAAAACAACGCTGAAGAGTCCCCACATCACATCGATAAGCTCAAACTTGAGGTCAGGATAAACCTCCAACCCCTTTTTGAAATAATCCCGTAGTGCCTCTTTGCCGTTGACTGTCCCCAATGGATCGTCAAGGATCTTTGCCGCGACAGGTGACACCAAAACCACATCCTCAGTATAGTGAGCCAGAATTTCATCCAAATCATGAGAATTCCAAGCTTCAACCCATTGATAGGCAAGCTGTTGAGCCTGTTCTTGAGTTAGCATAGCTGCTCCTGTAAATCGCTAGTGTCGAAAATCTACTTGCTGTCCTTGCGCTTCTCCATCAAACCCAAGCTCAATGCATCTGCGCCAACATCAGTGCAGATAAACAGATGATCCAATTCAAAGGTCATAGCTTCTAAACTCTTTACAGCATGACTGGCAACGGAGAAGAAATAGGTCATATAGGTTGACGTATTGAGTTTATCCCAGTATCGTTTAATATGTCAATATGGCTGACCTAAATAATCCGGACAATCAGCGTGAGCAAGAACTCAACAAAGCTTTAGAAGCGCTGCATTTCGCGTTTCGCGCCGTGATTGCGAAGCCAGATGCTATCCTTGCCGAGCGAGGGCTTTCGCGCGTCCATCATCGGATTTTGTATTTTATTGGCCGTCATCCAGGCTTAAGTGTAAATGAACTGCTGGCAATGCTGGGAGTCAGCAAGCAGTCTTTGAATGTTCCCTTACGGCAACTGACGGAATTAGGATTAATCGAATCGAAAGCTGATCCCCTGGATCGCCGGATCAAGCGATTGTCGCTGACTCAAGAAGGATTATGTTTGGAGAAGGAATTATCTGGGGATCAACGGCAACGTTTTGCCAAGGCATTTGAAATTGTAGGGCGAGAAGGTGAGGCGACCTGGCATCAGATCATGAAGCTGGTGGCAGAGGACATATTTCCCGATCAGATGAACTAGAAGCCTAACGGTTGAGTTGAGCGGCGGCAGATAAACTTTGGCTCTCACCGATAACCTCTGTACCGTCCGCACCAACGCAGTGTTAGGTGGCTGGCAAGTACAACTTACAACTAACTTATTCTGAGGCGGCAGATTTTGGGCTAACTGCAAACTCTAGCTGTGAACGGTAGAAACAAATATCAAACTCCATAAAGAAGTTTACCTGCCCCAAGATAAGCGGTACATTCATAGCCTGTGTCCAAGCAAATACCAATTGCACAGGCTCAAACTGCCCGACAATGGCTTGAGCAAGAACGACACGCGCCTCATACTGAGCCAAATTCCCTGTCAAGCTTAGTGCTGTTGTTTGCCGTTCCCAGTCGTACCCAAGCTCGCCCCCTATCGAGTACGGCAATACATTAACACTTGCGCCAGTATCCAGCAAACCGGACGCTGTGACAGAAATCTGTTGATGAACCAAGGTAAATGGCAAATAGGGACGAAAACCTGCTTCGCCTAATGTAGTGTCATTAGAAACAAATGGATATCGTTCAGCATTACTCATGGTCTTGAGCTTTGGCAGCATGTAGCACCTTTAACATCATATCTGCTGCTTCCGTTGCGTCATAGGGTGACCACACAGGATAGGATAAGCCAGACTTAATTAAATTGGTCTCTTGCTGGGCTAACTCAGAGATTAAAAATTGTATGATGTAAAATTTATCCACGCGGTTAAGATCCCGCAAGGCTAAAATAAGTTCTGTCGAAACCATGAAAAGTACTCCAGCGACTTAGGTCTTCATTCCCATCATAAGGCACTTTAAAGCCAGTTGATAAAAGCAATACGTATTGCTTAGCAATGCTAAGACTAGCCTGTCAAATCATCAGGATCTATACCAAAAGCAACTGCAATTGCACCCACAGCCACTGCGCCAAGACCAGCCATAATACCTTGGCCAACAGCACGAATAATACTGGGTTTCCTTTCTTGAAGTTCCATCATCAATTCCATACTTTTTTCCATAACAACTTGGATTGTGTCCACTGTTCGATCAGTGAAAACATCATCCTCGCTGTCAAAGCTGATATTGCCTGCTACTGATGCAACAAACCATTTCATTTCGCCGTAGTCAGCATCTTCCAGTCTAATCAATGCACCTTCACGATATTTGTCATTGATCCCGTTGTAGAGCAATGTCGCTAGAGTAGGCCAAGTTTCAACTATTGTCTCTAGAGTGTGAGAATCTAAATTTCGCAGAAGTTCGTCAAAAGCCGTTTCCCAACAAGCGGCAATATAGGCAGAGGTTCCCATTCTAGGGATTGCATATATTATAGCGCATAGTGACTCATTAACTGGCCATTCAATTTCTAGATAGCACCTCGTTGCTCGTATAGTTGGCTCGTCTGATTTAGAATTAGTAGGCTTATCAATGAAGGTTCTCACAAATACACTCTCCAATGCTAGAAGGCTATCAAAATGATTCATTTCGGAAAACAGATTGATGCGGCAACACTTCATGCAAGTGAGCAGCAAACTTTATACATATACTGAAAACCCAAGCGTTTAAGTTGCCTCGTAAAGCTTGAAGATGCTGCTCACTCTTGAGTAGCCCAATTACCAGTGTGAATCGTAGTGATGCCCACAACCACCTCTGGTACAAGTGTAACCAGAACCAGAAAACCCTGGACAACTACAGGATGAGCATTTTCCGTAGCCAGCAGTTGGTTTTATAGCACTACGCATTTTGGTTAGGACAATTTTATAATGGGAAAGAAGTTTAAAAATGATCAAGTAATCGCCAAAAATATGCCAGCACCTTATAGTTATGATTTACGGACAAAAGCGATTGAAGCAGTCAAAAGAGAACACAAAAAAATAAATGTCTGTCGTTTATTTAAAATTAGTCGCAATACTTTAGATTTATGGTTAAAAAGAGAAAAAGAAACAGGAGATTATGCAGCGATCGCTAATAAACAAGGAAGGCATAGTAAAATTGAAGATGAAGAAAAGTTTAAGCTGTTTATCAAAGAGAATCAGGATAAAACTCAAACAAAGATGGCTGAAGTATGGGGGAATAATATCAGTCAGCAAAATATCAGTTATAACTACCAAAAATTAGGAGTAACCAGAAAAAAAAACTTACGGGTATCAGGAAAGAAATGAAACAGAACGAGAATTTTTCAGAGAAAAACTCTCAAAAATTGAGAAAAAAAGAAGAGTTTATGTAGATGAAGCGGGATTTGATAATAGGGATGATTATCAGAGATGGTTATAGTCCTAGAGGGGAAAGATGCTACGCTCTAAAATGTGGAAAAAAGAGAGAGAGCCAGTTGGATTAGTGCTTTAAAAGAGGGAAAGATCTTTGCTCCTTTAACTTTTGAAGGTTGTTGTAATCGAGATTTATTTGAAGCCTGGTTATCCGAAAGTTTGATTCCTCAATTGGAACCAGGAGATATTATTATTGTTGATAATGCCACTTTTCATAAGGGAGAAAGCATCAGAGAAATCGTTGAAAATGCTGGATGTGAAATCTGGTATTTGCCCGCTTATTCGCCTGATTTAAACAAGATTGAAAACTGGTGGTCAGTTTTAAAAACGTGGATGAAACAAATGCTACCTGAATTTGAAACAGTCAGAGAATGTGTAGATGCAGCTTTCAAAAATTGTCCTAACATTTTTGCGTAGTGCTATAGCAAACAGCATGAGAAATGATGCTTTTATCAATCAGGATTGAGCCTATTTTCTACTCAATCCTGAAATGCTTGTGTCGTGATTCTCTATAAAGAAAACACGAAAAAGAAATTGGAAAGTAATCCTCTTGACTGCGTCGGACTCAGGGCATATTGTTATGCAGCATGTAACTCCTCAGAACTACATAAGCTATCAAGTTTCTACAGCAAACCATTCTGGATCGCTACCCCAGTTTACCCAAGTGGCTGCTTCCCTCGCCGATTGCATACTCGGTGGAACTCTTAGAATGTGAACAAAATTCGTGCTGGGACAAGTCATCTTCAATAAATACATCGCATCAGTTTCTTCAGTTGACGGCACTCTCGTCTGAACCGATGTAGTAAAGTCATCATAAACTGGTAGCCTGAGTAGTGTATATTCACGCCATGAATCTAACTCCTCTGCTTGAAGCTCTTGACAAAGTCGTGCATACCCAATTTCTTGAATCAAAATTCGCCGCAGTTCAGCATTTCGTTCTTTAAGAACCCATTCTGCTTTCCATTGGCGCGGATGCACTTCTCCCATGTACGATGCACTTCTCCCATGTACTCTGTCTGGCAACCTGGTGCCGTGATAGAAATAGCCCCCCACAAAACCGTCAGGGAAGACAATACAAGGCTCTCCTTCAGCATGAAGTCTACCCTGGCGATCGAATTTAATTTGAGGGCGATCACTGACAAAACAAATTTCTTGATAAGGAACTAAATGTCCTAAATACATTGCAGCATTCAAGAAAATTTGAAAGGATTCAGGCTCAAACTCAACCCCCATGGCTGCAGCACTGTCATACATGGCAGCATGACTAGTGGAGTTGTGACATGTTCCGGTGAAAGAGGATGAGATAATACTCTGTAACTTTTCCAGTGGAGTTTGCTCGACATAATAATATCCGCCTCCTCCTTCAGGATAGGGATCGCCAAATTCCTCGTGAGCATAGGTTTGGTCTTCTGTATACCAACGGGAGACTAACCTGCTTGAAAAATACTTTACAAAAGATATGCAAGGAGGAACAATACTGAGCCAGTGCCTACCTCCAGGAATGTAAAGCTTTTTAACTAGTTGATCGAGAAGTATGTCATTAAGAGAATCCAATTGCTTTTGAAGATCGTAGGGAGATCCCAATCTATTGAGATGCGATAAGGCTAAAGGACTATCAACAAATACCACTTCAGGTGCTACATATCCAGCCATTTGATATAAATCAGTGAGTGTTGCTATAGCTTTATCGCGATCAATAGGAGTTGATAGAGTCTGTTGCCATTTTTCTAAACAGGCTGAAATCTGCGCTTCACGTTCAGGTGTTATATCAATCTGTAACATGTCGCCATCCTTCCCGTTCTGGCTCGTATTCTCGTTGGATGCGGATCATCCAAGTTCCTTGAGGAATTTGAATCGGCTTGTGTTCATCGTGGGTTAGGGTTGCAGTTTCTGATTGCACTTGTAGAAAAAGCGTCCCGTCTTGATCAAATCTATACAGTTCTGCTTGTCCATCTGTAATTTGATGCTTATGTCCAGTAACTTCACCTTCTGCCAAAACTAGATGGGGCAGTTTAGTCTTTTCGGGTGGCAGCATTTCTGGACATGACTGAAGTAGAACGTCACCTTGTCTGAAATTGAGTAATTGCATGGTTGCCTCCGTCAGATAACATATTTATTTGATAGAAAAACAATTGAGTTGCTGCGTATTAAGTAGGGTTGCAAGTTAAATTTCTCATCCTTCCGATGTAACTTAATAACCGTTAGGAATTACTTCAACCTTTGTTTCCTCTCTAAAACAGCATTGGCATTTATGAATGACCAAGCGTTGACCATCTGTATTCGGTTTTATCTCTTTAGTAACTTTTGAATATACTTCCACCATGGTAAGCTCTTGACAGTCTGGACATTCTTTAAATTTTTCATCTGTATTGACGTAAGCGCGTAAATGAATAGAGTCCCGATTGACGGCTGAGTTGCACAGAGAACAGTACCATGCTTCAAATCGAATACTTTTTATTTTCGCTGCAACTTGTTCCTGCCAGTTGAGAAATGAAAGCGGTGAATTAATTTTTCTCATGGGTATATTGCAATCTTTGCAATACAGTGGTCGAATAAACTCTCTCTTAAACAATTTTATGAGGATAAATTTTATGAGGATGCAATCTAGTAGAAAAACTAAAATCAGAAAACTGACGAATGAAACGAGTAACATCAAAGGAATTATAAAAATGTTGTCGTAGATAAAGTGAGGTGCAGAAGAATTCCAAGATTGCCTACCAGATTGAAAATAACTCTGTAGAGATGAAGATTTCAGGATTAGCCCTGTGGCTAAGGCAGTGCAAATTGAAAAATTATTATCATCAATGTATTTAATCCTAATTTTGGAACAAGGATCAACATAGACTGGCAGAAAAGATAAAACAAACGCCAGAAAAAAACACAGATAAGCAAGTTGATGAGTCCAAGGGTTTACATCTTGGTTCACAAAAGGTTGCTCAGAAATCAACAAACTAGCTAAAAGTAGATAACACAAGACTGCTGATGAGTAAATCAGTAGTCGCGCGACTTGAGTAACCCTGTTAATTATTGTTCTCATAACGAACTGCGCTTAACCAGACGTGAATTGTGATTGCAACTTAATAATTAGCTTCTATATGTTTAGACGTTTTCCCTGGACAATGCGCTATTGATGCTGCATAACGGCTAAGTTGTGCGGCGGCAGATAACCTTGAACTCTCACCGATAACCTCTGTACCGTCCGTACCAACGCAGTGTTAGGTGGTTCCCCCACCGACATCTCCCGGTGCAACAGCCTTAATTCCTTCGGAGATATATCGTTTAAAGTCCTCTACGTTCAAGGTGAGAATGTGCGATATACCATTGACTCTCATTGATGCAACTAGTCGAACATCATGAACCTGAACCCCTGAAACACCGAAAATAACAACTAACCTGCGCCATTCTTTGTAAACCTCGGAACTATCAGGCAGGACTGGAAAGAGACGCTCAACTAGTTGCAACAGCCGTTCAGTTTCAGGCGGAGTTAATCCAAACCCATTTCTCTCAAGTGGACGAGTAGCAACATTCCAAAACTCAATGCAATTTTGAGCAGTGACTCGTAGTTGATATCCATCTTGACGCAGCGTTCGGACAGCGATTCTGATTAGAGAGTGCAAGGAATGAGAGCGATCCACGAACCGCAATAGCACATTTGTGTCTACGAGGTAAAGCATAATTAAGGATGCTCCTCGTAAATTCCTGCTCGACTCACAGCATAATCCGATAGAGCAGGTGTAGTAGCTCCAACATACATTTGGAATTCATCAGCTAGACGATCAGCAATCGACTCAAATTCTTCATTTTCTTGAAGAAGATCATTGCTTAATGGTCGCGAAACTAATTGCTTTTTATCCCAAGCCAAAAAATCAACAAAATCTAGGACTTCCAGAACTTTAATCTCAGAGAGAGACTGGAGCTTTCGCACAATTTCTGCAATCAATGTTTCCATATTTTCTCCTACTTAAGATATGAACTTGCCCAACCATAACGAACCGGATCTTTATTGAGAAGATATTCTGTAACTTCTCTACGTTTATCTTTATCTTTTGTCATTCTGACAATTCTTTCAATTTCATCATCTGTATCATCTGCTCCACGTTCGGCTGCCATCTCAAACCACTTATCACCCTCTGAATATTCACATCGGTCGTAATGAATCGCCCCCATTAAGGTGTAAGGCTGGTGGCTCTCAGGTTGACATTCCATCGCTTGGACTGCACAGTTTTCTGCTTCATCTAGCCGACTAAGATCTCGAAATGCTGCGCCTCTTGTAACTAACAAAGCAGCTTTCAGATCAGATTCTTGAATCTTGCTCCAATTCACATTCTCCGTAACTTTTAGCGCATTTTCAGGTTCATCTGCTTTACGCCAGTTACTACTTGCACTGGGTAAGTTCCATCTATTGCCAGTTCGTTGATATTCTTTTTCATAAAACATTGCTTCTAGCCTATAATAGGCGGTTGCTATTTTTCCATGTCGAGAAAGGCGACCTTCTTCAATAAGTTGAATGACTTGTTTGGGATCGAGTCGTTCCCCTCGCTCAAGCTTGAGCATAATTTCATAAAATGGATCGGCTGCTAATTGCCCCACAATCTGATATTTTGCTTTCAGTATCCTAAAATGGGTTTCTTTAGCAATCTCTGCTGCTTTAAGCAGTTTTTCATTGATCAACCAATGAATGTCATCCTCAGTTATTTCAGATTCTATGTTTTTGAGAATCAGAAATAATCTACTAGAAGGTTCAGAACTTTTATATTGAGTCGCTTGATATTTGGCTTTGAGTTCTTTGAATAACCTTACATCTTTACGATTCCGATCAATCGCAACTAACTGAGTTAGCTTCTGTTGTTCAAGCCATTCACATTCACTATTCTTAAGATCTTGCTTTTCTTCTAGTCTCTTTAAAATGCTGTAGAGTGGGCTAGAAATAGATGCTTCTGAAAAAGAAGCAATGCGATATCTCACCTTCAAGTCCGAAAATTCAGCTATAGCTTTCCTCTCATCCTCTTGTTGCCAATGAATTTGTAGTGTTTCCTCAAAATCACCCTCCAAGAGCCAGTTAACCTCAACATCAGATAATGGTTCTCTTGCATCCAGTTTTTTCAGAATTGCGTAGAGAGGCTCTTCAGGAAAGAGGTCTAGATGTCTGATTGCTTTATAGCTAGTTTTTAATTTTGAGAAATGTAGGATATCTTGAATCAAGCTAGTTGTTTCTGTAAGGTCGTAGCTATCTAGCAACTCAAGTTCTGAGTCTAGGGGAAAATCTCCAACCTCTAATTTCCAAAGTATTAAATAAACTGGGCTTGCAATTGAGAGATCTAAAGTCTCTGGAACTTTGTACTTATGTCGCAGGTTCAAAAATTCAACTTCTAGTCTTTTGAGGTCATCTACCTGGTACTGCTGCAAGGAAATAATCTCAATGGTTTTGAAAAGGGAATTCTGTTTCAACCATTGCAACTCTAAACTTGTGATCTGAATACCTAGTTCAGCTTTTCTTAGTATCAGATATAAGAAGCTATCAGAACTAGCACTTTTATACTGACCTACTCGATATTTCTCTCTAAGAGCAGCAAAGTGCCTTTTCTGTAGCTCGCTACTATCCATACCGATGTGATATTCAATCCTGATCGCCTAAAACCATTCTACCTACTATGCAATCAAGCAGCTACAGTCCACCAGGTGGGAGTTTCAAAACCACCTAACGGCAAAAGTCAGCGGTTGCAGAGTAACTTAAACTCAGCACCAGCCGTGCCCCTCAATCCGCTGCACTGCTGTGTTAGCTGGAGCACGCACTGATCGCCCCTCAACTACACCTCGCCGATCGCCTCCTGAGTGTTTTCGGAACTACCGATCGCCCCTCGTGACTGCTGGGCGCTTTCGCTACCACAGATAACCCTCAAACCACTGCCTCAACCGACCATTTCCTGGGTGCTTTCGGGCTGACCGATAACCTGGAAGGACAAGCGCAAAGACCCGATGCGGAGCCAGCTAACGTTCCCAATCAGCGGCGGCAGATAGCCTCAAACTCAACACCAGCGGTTTTCGTCCGTCCGCTGCATTGGGGTTGTTATACTGCGCCATCATCTAGCCAATTCTTCAACTGTTTGT
>NZ_JACAEU010000189.1:0-22512 GCF_013388695.1 Fischerella sp. | reverse complement strand
TCCAAATAAAAAAACATACAATTTTTCTTGTGGGGTGGACATCCTGTCCGCCCATAACCAAGGGCGGGCGAGACGCCCACTCCACAAGAAGGGATAATTTATTTCTTGGTAATCCCTAAAGATTATTTTAGCTAGTGGCGATACTTTCCTTTTCCTTTGTCTGTAGTTAACAAGAGCCTGCTAATTTTCGCTAAATTGTAAATAGAGTTGAGGAAAGGAAACAGTAAATGTCAGCACAACTGTTACTGGTAGATGATGAGCCGGGATTGCGTGAAGCAGTAAAAGATTATTTACAAGAAAGCGGTTTCAGCGTTCAGGTTGCCAGTAACGCTCATGAAGGTTGGGAATTGATGCAGCAAAGTACACCTGACTTGGTGATTTCTGACATTATGATGCCTCAGGTAGATGGGTATCAGTTTCTGAAGCAATTGCGTGAAGACCCTCGTTTTCGAGCGCTGCCAGTCATATTTTTAACTGCTAAAGGTATGACGACCGATCGCATCCAAGGTTATCAAGCTGGTGTTGACGCCTATCTGCCCAAACCTTTCGATCCTGATGAGTTAGTGGCAATCGTCGAAAACTTACTTGCACGCCGTGTTACCAAAACTCAAGCAACCACAGAAGAGGGCGAAACACCTGATATTGCTGATTTAGCCAATCAAATTGCCCAAATTAAAGCTTTATTGACTCAAAGAAGCGCGATCGCCCAATCCCCACCACCTTTTACAATTGACTTGACTCCCCGAGAACAAAGTGTTTTGAATTTAGTAGCGGAAGGCTTGATGAACAAAGAAATTGCCCGTCGCTTGGAAACCAGCGTCCGCAATGTTGAGAAGTACGTCAGCCGTTTGTTTAGTAAAACTGGTACTAATAGCCGTACCGAGTTAGTTCGTTTTGCTCTTGAGCATGGTCTTGCTAAATAAGGGAAAATTGGAAGAAGAAAATGAAACCCGATTGAAATTTTGCACTGAGACTCTGCATTCCTGGGGCGTTTCATTTTTAGCCAAGCTGTACTTACTTATCAAATGGTAAATAAGGCGATGAACTCTTGGGAAATATCGCCAGTTCAGTTTCTGGGTCAAAAAAGTGAAGTTTCTCTGGTGTTAGAGATAACCATAACTCCTCACCAATACGTAAAAAGCGGTCTGGAGGTACTCGGACTTGCAAAGAATTGTTGGAGATAGGGACTTTGTGAAAACCAGATCCGACGAATTTTGTAGATAGATAGGTATCGTTGCCGAGATTTTCTACTAATTCAACTTGGACTGGCAGATTTTTGGTAGCAGGCGCGCTCAAAATCAAATGTTCTGGGCGAATGCCTAAAATTAAGGTGCGTCCGTCGTATTCTTGCAAGGCATTTCCCCAAAAATCTGGTAGGGTCAGACGAAAATCGCCATTGGTAATTAACAGAGGCGCATGAAATTCCACGGGGATAAAATTCATTGGCGGTGAACCAATGAATTCAGCCACAAACAGGTTAGCGGGGCGGTTGTAAAGTTCTAATGGGTGGGCAACTTGTTGGAGTTGACCTTGATTGAGAATGGCAATGCGATCGCCCATTGTCATCGCTTCGGTTTGGTCGTGGGTAACGTAAATCGTCGTTGTTCCCAATTGGCGTTGCAGTTTGACAATCTGGGCGCGGGTTTCTGCACGCAATTTAGCATCTAAGTTAGAAAGCGGTTCATCCATTAAAAATACTTGCGGGTTACGCGCGATCGCCCTTCCTAATGCTACCCGTTGCCTTTGTCCGCCAGATAACTGCTTGGGTAAGCGATTTAACAGTGCTTCGATTTGCAAAAGTTGGGCAACATACCGCACCTGTTCATCCACTCCCCGTTCTTTACCAGAAATATAACGGAGACCTTTTGGTAAACTTCTTGTCACCCCCACAAGCAAATTTTCAGCAAGGGAAGAAAGTTTCTCCCCACCTCCTCCACTGTTCCCCTCTCCCACTTCTACCGACCGCCGTCGCAATCCAAAAGCAATATTGTCATACACGGTCATGTGGGGATAGAGGGCGTAATTTTGAAACACCATTGCAATATCTCGTTCCTTGGGCGGAAGGTTGTTAATTAGGCGATCGCCTACCCAGATATTGCCTCCTGTCATCTGTTCTAACCCAGCAATTAACCGCAGCAAAGTGCTTTTGCCACAACCAGAAGGCCCTACCAGCACCATAAATTCACCATCTGCCACGGTAAGGTTTATCCGCCGCAAGATATTCACACTATCTGCACCTTTTAGGGCAGTTACATCACTATTATTCCCAGACTTGAGTGTTAGTTGGGTTGATGTAGTAACACCTTCCCCTCTACGAGGAGGAAAACTTTTGTAAACGTTTTCTAATACTACCTGTGCCACGAGTTTTTCAGATAACAGCAAGATTGACACTCCCCACGCCTAGAAGGCGGGGGATTCTTGCTTCACAGGGATTCCAATGAATTTACCCTCAGCAAGCATCTTGACCGTATGCCCTACGGCTGCAAGCCCTCTAATGGCGACTACTTGTGCGGCTGCAACATCTCTATCGGTTGTGTAACCGCAATTTGAACAAGTATGAGTACGCTCTGAAAGCTCTTTTTTACCCGTCTCAACTCCGCAGCTTGGACAAATTTGACTTGTTTTGCGGCTATCTACTTTCTGAAAGTACACACCACGTTTAAAACAGGTCTGCTCAAGGATATTGAAGAATTGACCAAATCCCGCATCTAGACAATGCTTACCCAGCATCCCCCTAGATAACCCGACAAGATT
Organism: Fischerella sp.; assembly: GCF_013388695.1. NCBI lineage: Bacteria > Bacillati > Cyanobacteriota > Cyanophyceae > Nostocales > Hapalosiphonaceae > Fischerella > Fischerella sp. Next base: position 19,758 of record NZ_JACAEU010000189.1, on the reverse strand, counting down.
CAAATCCTCGACAAACACCATCCCCGCATGATTACAGATTTGGTGGGACAGCTTTCGATGCCAGTCTTTACGACAGTTAGCAACGTACTCATGCAGCTTTGCAACTTTCTTGTGTGCTTTGTGCCAATTGTTCGAGCCAATACGTTTTCTGGAAACACTCTTTTGCAGCAATTTAAGCTTGCATTCGGCTTCTGCAAAAAATCTCGGACGCTTGACTAAAAGACCATTAGAGGTTGCGACAAAACTTGTTAGTCCTACATCAATTCCTAAGACTTCCCCATGTGGCATTGGCTGTGGCACGGACACATCCCATTGAAGAGTTAGCATCACATACCAACCAGAAACGCGCTTAACCACACGCGCTTGCTTGACCACCCCACCATCAGGAATATCCCGTGATTGACGGAATTTAACCCAGCCAATTTTAGGTAACTTGATTTGACCTTGACCTAGTGGGTTAACTCCTAATTGAGGAAACACGAAACTACGCATCCTCCCTTGTTTTTTGAATCGTGGAAAACCGTGATTGCGTTCCCACATTGAAACAAAGGCTTGCTCAAGTCGCTTTAAAGTTTGTTGTAAAACATGGACGGATACTGCATTTAGTTCCGGGTATTGCGCTCTTGCTTGGGTTAAACCTCTGCATTGACTGGCATAAGTTGGACGTGATGCATTACTCGGAATAATGTATTCGCAACAGAGCGAACAAGCATTAATCTGACAACTACGAGATTTAAACCAGTCCTTACGTTCTGCCAATGCATAGTTATAGACACGGCGACATAGTTCCAACCAGTCTTCAAATAACGCTATTTGGTTTTGTGTAGGCTTAAGCTTGAACTCGTAGGTTAGATTGAACACTTGCATCACCTCCTGATTTATTATACACAATCTTTGATAAATCATCAGGACGATTTTTCAAGATGGGGATTAAAATCCTCTACATGCTTATCCCCATAGTTAAAAACGCTCTTGCTGCGCCCTCCGATTCTCGGTAACAACCTGAAAAAATATGGTACATTTGTATCAATAAATGGCAAAATTAAACATTTATTCCAGTAGAGTGCAGTCTTTGAACAGCTAATCGCCACTGTTCGCGGTACTTGCTTGACTGAATATGCTAAAACAGTCTCAAAGCCAAGAGTGTAAATATGGAATTGGTTAATAAATTATCAAAGTTAAAAAACAACAGTTGTGCTTACTAAATAGAGCTTACTGCACCAATAAGGATGATAATTTACTTTTTTGTATTTAGTAATAATACTAAGCAAAAAGCCTGAAGTCAGTATTCATCATTTTTTCAAATCAGGTGTCATGGCGGAATTAACCGCCACCGTGGATGAAAACCCTAATCCCTATTTTCAAGGAGGATTGAATGAACAGCTGTATTTTAATGGCGGAAATTATTAAAGAACCAGAACTACGCTTTACACCAGATGGATTGGAAGTAACAGAAATGTTGGTGCAGTTCCCAGCACAGCGGGAAGGCGATCCTGCTGCAAATTTAAAAGTTGTAGGCTGGGGCAATATGGCAAAAGAAATTCAGCAAAACTATCACATTGGCGATCGCGTGCTTCTAGAAGGACGTTTAGGTATGCATACTATTGAGCGTCCAGAAGGTTTCAAAGAAAAGCGTGCTGAATTGACAGTGCAAAAAATTTACTCTGTATCAGGTGGTATTAATACCAGTTCATCACCAGCAGTGATGGCTACGACCTCTGTGCCTGCTACTACTGCCAGCAAAGCCAAAGCCGCTGCTAGTTACGATTCGCCACCTCCGGCATCAACTCCAGCTGCAAGTAACGTTGGCGTCGCTTCCCAAAATGATTTCTCTCAATCCACATCTCAAAGCTCAAATTACGAGCGTAGTTCTTATCCTCCTGTAGTACCAAACCAAGAACCAGATGTTGATGACATCCCTTTCTAGGTGAAAGAATTTTTTGTTTGTAGGTTATGGGTGCAATGCTGGTAGCAGATGTAGCGGAGAGTTCATCGAAGAAGGGAAAAGGGAATAGGGAACAGGGAATAGGAAAACCTGTTCCCTGTTGCCCGTTCCCTGTTCCCTCTTTCACTTAACATCTAACAAAAGTTACATTGTTCGCAAAAAACTACAGCACCTGTTAGAATCCTGATTAATTTTCAATCTAAATATTAATACCCGACTTCATATGAAAGAAGCTATCCTAGATGTTCGCAATCTGCAAGTGGAATTTACTGGTGATGACAAAATCGTCAAAGCTCTAGATGGTATTTCCTTTCAATTGCATCGAGGTGAAACTCTAGGCATAGTAGGAGAGTCGGGGAGTGGCAAATCAGTTACAGCCCTAGCAGTAATGGGTTTATTACAGTCTCCGGGTAGGGTAACAGGTGGGGAAATCTGGTTTCGTGCCAATGAAAATGGCACAGCTATCAATTTGCTAGAGTTGCCTGCTGAAGAAGTTCAGCTATACAGAGGCGGCGACATTGCCATGATTTTTCAGGAACCGATGAGTTCGCTCAATCCGGTTTATAACATTGGGTTTCAACTCACAGAAGCAATTTTGCGGCATCAGAATATTTCTGCTGCTGAAGCACGACAACAAGCGATCGCGCGTTTGCAAGAAGTAAAATTGCTCAAGAGCGATGAGCAAATTAAGCAGCAGTATCTTCACACTTGGCAACACTCATCTTTTGGTTCAACCACCATAGACGAGCACAAGCTGCTTAAGTTAGTCAACCAACACAAAGAAGCAATACTAGAACGCTACCCGCATCAACTTTCTGGTGGTCAGTTGCAACGGGTAATGATTGCGATGGCAATCTCCTGTAACCCCTTGGTATTAATTGCCGACGAACCAACCACCGCCTTGGATGTGACAGTGCAAGCGACAATTATTGATTTGCTGCGAGAATTGCAGGCTAGTCGCGACATGGCACTGATTTTCATCAGCCACGACTTGGGACTAATTGCAGAAATTGCGGATAAAGTTGCGGTGATGTACAGAGGCAAAATTGTTGAATTCGAGGATGCAATCAAAATTTTTGCTAATCCCCAGCATCCCTATACTAAAGGCTTAGTAGCTTGCCGCCCCACACTCAACCGCTGTCCCCGCAAACTGCTGACAGTTTCTGATTACATGAGTGTGGAGGAAGTACCAGCAGGAGAACTAGTAATTCAAGCTAAAGAACCCACAGAACCACCGGATGTAACGGCTGAGGAAATTGCTCAAAGATTGGCAGACTTAGAAAGAGAACAGCCTCTTTTGGAAGTGCGTGACCTTAAGGTTGGTTTTCCCATCAAGGGAATGTTTGGTGGCACAAAACGTTACCATATGGCAGTGAATGGTGTTTCCTTTGATGTCAAAAAAGGGGAAACTGTGGGCTTGGTAGGAGAATCTGGTTGTGGCAAAACCACTCTGGGCAGAACTTTGCTGCGATTAATTGAGCCGATGGGCGGTCAAATAATATTTGAGGGGCGAGACATCACCACCCTGAAGGGAGAGACGTTGCAAAAACTGCGCCGAGAAATGCAAATTGTCTTCCAAAACCCCTTTAGCTCCCTCGATCCCCGTATGAAGGTGGGAGACGCCATCATGGAACCGTTGGTGATTCACTCTATTGGCAAAACGAAGCAAGCAAGGCGAGAACGTGCCGCTTATTTGTTAGAACGGGTGGGGTTGAGTGCAGATGCCATGAATCGCTATCCCCATCAATTTTCTGGTGGTCAACGGCAGCGGATTTGTATCGCTCGTTCTTTGGCGTTGAATCCCAAGTTTATTATCTGTGATGAATCGGTTTCGGCGTTGGATGTGTCAGTACAGGCGCAGGTACTGAATTTGCTGAAAGAATTGCAAGACGAATTTGGTTTAACTTATATCTTTATTTCCCACGACTTGAGTGTGGTGAAATTTATGAGCGATCGCATTTTGGTAATGAATAGTGGTGAAATTGTCGAGCAAGGCATAGCAGAACATATCTACCGTGAACCAAAACAAGAGTACACGCAGAAGTTAATCACTTCAATTCCTACTGGTAGCCGCGAACGAGTACACAAAGGAAAATTGCGGGCATCTTAAGCGAATCTGCCAGACTAAAGTTTGGATAATTCGCGGGCATTGGGAATAGGCGAAAATTATGAATGATGAATACTGAATGCTGAAAATTTCATAATTCATAATTCATAATTCATAATTTTTATGCCCCTTGCCCGATTTTGTTAAGTAACATCACAATTCCTGTTAGGAGTGTGCTGTTTGTACGTAGTTGTGGTTTTGACATCCATGTTTCCAGGTGCAAGATGTGAGTAGAGGGAGGTGAGCTAGCAGTGCTTCAAGGTAGTGAAGCTTTGCAAGCAGAAAGGTCTAGCCCAGAAGGTGATGAAACACAACTCAGTCCAGAATTGCGGGACAAAATCAAACATCCTCCGAAAATGGACGATGTGTTGCGGGAGTTACCGCCAGACGAACTGAAGAATAACCAAGCAGTGGTGCCAGAAATGCTTGATGAACCAACCGACGAAATCATCGGTTTCACAAAAGACTAGTGAGGATACAATTTCATTCAGTATCCTGCTGCCTACTTTGTTCGCACTATGCTGCCAGTTATCTATTCTGACGAATTTCTGGATCACAAGACTGGATATTTACATCCAGAGAAACCGGAACGCTTGAGCGCTATTACCACTGCTCTGAAAGCAGCGACATTTGCTTCTAAAATTGAATGGCGATCGCCCACACCTGTCGATCGACGTCCGCTGATGTCGCTGCTGGAGGAAGTACACACCCAAAGCTACATCAAAAAAGTCCAAGAAGTTGCCTCTAGTGGTGGTGGTTATTTGGATACAGACACCGCCGTTTCTCCTCGCAGTTATGATGTGGCATTGCTGGCCGTGAGTGCTTGGTTAGATGGAGTTGATGTGGTTCTAGAAACTAGCAACCCAACTTTTGTACTGGCACGTCCCCCCGGACATCACGCCGAAAGAGATTATGGTATGGGGTTTTGCTTATTTTCCAACGCGGCGATCGCTGCTTCCCATGCTCTGAAAAAACCAGAAATTAACCGCGTTGCTATCCTCGATTGGGATGTACATCACGGCAATGGCACCCAAGCAATTGTAGAAACTAATCCGCAAATTGCCTATTGTTCTCTGCATCAGTATCCTTGCTATCCGGGTACAGGTAAAATAACAGAGCGAGGTTTTCATAACAATGTGTTAAATTTGCCCATACCTCCTAGCAGCGATGTCGGCATATATCAGCCTGTTTTTGAAAAAAAGGTAGTCCCTTTCTTATTAGACTTTCAGCCAGATTTGTTAATAATCAGTGCTGGTTACGACGCCAACGCTGATGATCCGCTGGCTATGATTAATCTGCAACCCCAAGATTACGGTTTGTTCACCGAATATTGTTTGGGCATCACTCGTAAAATTCTGTTTGGGTTGGAAGGAGGTTACGATTTATCGGCACTTTCCCAATCAGTTGTCGCAACAGTTGAGCGGTGCTTAGTGTGAAGATATGTAAATCAACTTAGCAAATCTGGCTCTTTGAACAAAAAAGAGCCAAATTATGTATTAAAGAGTCATAAGCGGTGTCAATCACTCCTAAATCAGTCATTATTGATGAATTTCCGTGTAATTTTTACAGCTATTCCTGTTTCAGCACCTGGCTTCACGAAATATTGGCAAAAACTTATCCAATCTTTCAAAAGAAAAAATTCTAGACATATCGCTAAAGACCTAAAGTTTTGTTAAGATGCATATGCTGGTACTTCAAAGAGCGAAATTCAGCTATCAGAGTGTGAAGAAACAGATAGTACTAGCACCATCGAGTTCAAAAGAGCAAGCTATGACCACCTACATTTTCTTCGACGAAGCCCTCCGGATGCTTGTAAATGCCTTTCTAGCATCTGTAGTCCTGCTGATTGCAGCTTCCGGTATTGGTTTGGCAGTAATTGAAACGATAGAAAAAACAGGCGATCGCCCAGCATCTCCAAGGCAGTTTCGTTAAACCTCAGCTAAAAATTTAACTTCTTGTCGAAAACCATTGAGTGCCAGTGTTCACCGGACAAAAAACCTGGGAACACTAAGATGGAGAGTCTCAAAGCGTTGCATTCTTTACCAAGATGTCGAAAAAACATCAGTAAATTTACTGCAATTGAGACCGAAGCAAAGGAGCAAACTACAATGGGTTTATTCGACAAAATGTTCGGCACACAAAGCCACGTTCAAGACGCATTTACACCAGCAGAAGCTTTTGCCGCTGTCACTCTGGCTGCGATCGCCTCAGATGGTTATCTTTCTGAAGAGGAGGCGCGTGCTATCTCATCTACGCTGTCTCGCATGAGACTTTTCAGAAGTTATTCCAACGACGTAACGATCAGGATGTTTGACAAACTCTTGGGACTTCTAAGGCGGGAGGGTATCGATACATTGTTAAATGCCGCTAAGGAGTCTCTACCCCAAGACTTACGCGAATCAGCTTTTGCGGTAGCTACGGATCTTGTGTTGGCTGATGGGATCGTTACTCAAGAAGAACAAGGATTTTTAAACGATCTGTATCAAGATTTAGGTATCACTAGTGATACCGCCACACAAATTGTGGAAGTGATGTTAATTAAAAATCGAGGGTAATCTCTGCCACACATCCAAAATTACTTGCAAAACAAGAATAGCAGAGAATTCGCGAAAATTAGTGTTTGAATAAAAAACAGGAGAATTTAGGGTTTTTAATAATAGAAAAAAGAAAAAAGGGGAAGTGGCAGATGTGTTTTCTGTCTCTACTTCCCCTTGAAAATTTTTATGACTAGATGGGTTAACGGGAAGCTGCACAAAGCACATCTACAAGTCGGCGAAGGCAAAAACGCAGTGACTCCTCTGGCTTCAAGAGAGATTTTAATTAATTGGTGAATGCGAATTCTTACCAATCAAAATAATAAAAATTAGATACAACGGTTGCCAAAATCATGCTTTTCGTTACAAAATTTTGGGCAGCAATATCATTTTGATGATTTTGTCGGGAAAAATTTTAATGTGATTAGTTGCCGATATTTGATATAGTTCGTAGCTAAAAAAACAAGCCTTGACTACAGTTTTTCGGTAAATAATTATGCCAAAAAACAGACATTTTGGCTACATATTGACTTTTAGAAAAAATAAAGTTTTGAACAACTTTACAAAAATAATTATGAGCAAAATAAAGACAGAAAAGCAGACTGATGATTTGTGCTCGGAGACGACTAATGGTAGCTCTCACAGAGAACACCCAACAAAAACGACTTACTATACAAACTGTCGAAATTGCTCCTAACACAACAGCGATTCGTTCGCTTGATTGGGATCGCGATCGCTTCGATATCGAATTCGGGCTACAAAACGGTACAACTTACAATTCCTATCTAATTAAGGGCGATCGCATCGCCTTGGTGGATACTTCCCACACTAAGTTTCGCCACTTGTATTTAGAGACTCTCAAAAAACTGGTTAACCCAAAAGCCATTGATTACATAATTGTCAGCCATACAGAGCCAGACCATAGCGGCTTAGTTGAAGACGTTCTCCAATTAGCACCAAGAGCCACAGTTTTAGCGTCGAAAGTTGCACTCCAGTTTCTGGACAATCTGGTTCACGATCCCTTCTCGAAGCGCATCGTCAAAAGTGGCGATCGCATCGATTTAGGTCAAGGACACGAAATTGAATTCGTGAGTGCGCCTAACCTGCACTGGCCGGACACCATCTTCAGCTACGACCGCAAAAGTCAAATTCTCTTCACCTGTGATGCCTTTGGGATGCACTATTGCAGCGACGACACCTTTGACGTCAACCTAGAGGCAATTGAACCCGACTTTCGATTTTACTACGATTGCTTGATGGGGCCTAATGCTCGTTCGCTGCTGAATGCGATGAAGAAAATGAGCGAACTGGGCAATATTAAAATCATTGCCAACGGACACGGGCCCTTACTTTACCACCATCTGGATGTACTCAAAGAGTGCTACCAGGGTTGGAGTCAAAAACAAGCCAAAACAGAAACCATCATCGGCTTGTTTTATGTTTCTGATTACGGATATAGCGATCGCCTCGCCCAAGCAATTTCTCAAGGAGTCCAGAAAACTGGCGTTGGCGTGGAAATGATGGATCTGACAACCGCAGAGATCCAAGAAATCCAAGAACTAGCAAGTCGCTCATCTGGCATCATTATCGGTATGCCTCCAACTGCAAACGTTGCGGCTCAAGCTGCAATTAGTGCGCTCTTGGGTGTAGTCAAAGATAAGCAAGTCATCGGATTTTTTGAATGTTACGGCGGCGACGATGAACCCATCGATCCGCTGCGGAGAAGATTTGTTGACCTTGGCGTTAAAGAAGCTTTCCCTGCAATTCGCATTAAAGAAACTCCTTCCCCAGTTACATACCAGTTATGTGAAGAAGCAGGTACTGACTTGGGACAAATGCTAGTCCGCGAACGCAACATCAAGCAAATTAAGTCTATTGACGTTAATTTGGAAAAAGCGCTCGGTCGGATTAGCAGTGGGCTTTACATTATTACCGCCAAGAAGAATGGAGTGCAAGGGGCTATGCTCGCTTCTTGGGTGGCACAAGCTAGTTTACAACCTTTAGGGTTTACAGTCGCCGTTGCCAAAGATCGGGCGATAGATTCCTTGTTGCAAGTCGGCGATAAGTTCGTCCTTAACGCTCTCGAAGAAGGAAACTATCAGGAACTGAAGAAGCATTTCCTCAAGCGTCTGCATCCTGGTGCGGACAGATTTGCGGGAGTGAAAACTCAAACAGCTAAAAACGGTTCCCCAATTCTCACAGACGCTCTCGCTTACATGGAATGCGAAGTCAAGAGCAGCATGGAATGCAGCGATCACTGGCTTTTATACTGCACCGTCACCGATGGTCGAGTTTCCAAACACGACGGACTGACAGCGGTTCGCCATCGCAAGGTTGGCAATTACTACTAAGAAATTATGAATTATGAATTATGAAGGCTGAAATTTTCATAATTCATAATTCATAATTCATCATTTTTTCCCTTCCCTCCCCTCACGTAAATACCTATGACCAATTCCAATCCTCGCGACGTGCAGGTTTTGCCAATTGCCACTAATACAACTGTGCTGCGAGCGCGCAGTTGGACACGCCTGCGCTTTGAAATTGAATATGCACTTGCTAGGGGCACTACCTCTAATTCCTATGTAATTAGTGGTGATAAAATCGCGGTTATCGACCCGCCACCGGAGACTTTCACTTTAATTTATCTAGATGCATTACGGCAGTGCCTGAATGATTGGGAACAGTTGGATTATGTCATCATCGGTCATTTTAATCCCAACCGCGTAGCAACTCTCAAAGCACTTTTAGATTTAGTTCCAAAACTCACCTTTGTTTGTTCTCTTCCCTGTGCTGCCAATTTGCGTGCGACTTTCCCCAACCGCGAGCTAAAAATCATCACCATGCGGGGGAAAGAAACTCTTGATTTAGGCAAGGGTCATGTTTTGAAATTCGTTCCCATCCCCAGTCCGCGCTGGCCGACAGGACTTTGTACCTACGACGAGCAAACACAAATTCTCTACTCCAATAAGCTATTCGGTGCCCATTTGTGTGGCGATGAAGTCTTTGATGAAGACTGGGATCTCCTCAAAGAAGACCAACGCTATTATTTTGACTGTTTGATGGCTCCCCATGCCACTCACGTGCAAGCTGCTCTGGAGAAATTATCGGAGCTGCAAGTGAGAATGTATGCTAGTATTCACGGACCGTTAATTCGCTATGGCTTATTGGAACTTACTAAAGCCTATGAAGAATGGAGTCAATCGCAAACAGAACGCGAGATTAGCGTTGCCCTACTTTATGCTTCAGCTTACGGGAATACGGCAACACTAGCGCAAGCCTTCGCCTTGGGACTGACGAAAGGTGGAGTCGCTGTAGAGTCGATTAACTGTGAATTTGCTCAACCCGATGAAATTCGCGCTGCGATTGAAAAGTGCGATGGCTTTATTATGGGTTCTCCTACCATTGGTGGGAATGCACCTACACCTATTCATACAGCCCTCGGTATTGTTTTAGCTGTTGGTGACAACAGCAAACTGGCTGGGGTATTTGGTTCATACGGTTGGAGTGGTGAAGCCTTTGATTTAATTGAAGGCAAACTCAAAGATGCTGGTTATAAATTTGGGTTTGATACCTTAAAGGCGAGGTTTAAACCCACGGATGTCACTCTCAAACAGTGTGAAGAAATGGCGACAGACTTTGCTCAAGCCTTGAAGAGATCGAAAAAGCCACGTTTCACTCAAGCCGCTGCTACTCCGATGGAACAAGCTGTTGGTCGGATCGTTGGTTCTGTCTGCGTTATCACAGCCAAGCTTGGAGATGTTTCTACGGGGATGCTCGGTGCTTGGGTATCACAAGCAACTTTTAACCCACCGGGAATTACAGTGGCGATCGCCAAAGACCGAGCTGTTGAATCTCTCATGCATACGGGCGGTAAGTTTGTGCTGAATATCTTGGGCGAAGAGAATTACCAAGATTACATGAAGCACTTCCGCAAAAACTTTACCCCAGGAGAAGACAGATTTGCAGGCTTTTCTACAGTAGTTGCAGATAACGGCTGTACCATCCTCACCGATGCCCTGGCTTATCTCGAATGTTCAGTCAACAAACGCATGGAATGCGGCGACCATTGGGTTGTGTATGCGATCGTTGATAATGGTAAATTACTGCAACCAGAGGGTGTAACTGCCATCCATCATCGCAAAGCAGGCAATCATTATTAATTCTTTCAGTTCGTAGTAGGCACTGTCTTCGCCATAAAAAATATTGTAGAGACGCGAAATTTCGTGTCTCTACACAATTTGTAAATTGTTGTTTATACAATCAATACATCTTAAGTTTTGTCTTTTGCTAAACCTGCATTAATAACTGATAAGGAAATAATATTGGAACAATTATTACTACTCTCCCGATGCAGCTTGAAAAATTTGTTCAGCAGTGAGATTTAACTTTGGGAAAGTTGGTGATTGCAGCCGATCGCTACCCCTAAACTGGCTAACAGTATATTCACCTTCAACTAGCGAACAGACTGATATAGTTGGCTGTTTTGGATTACCAATAAACCGCCTACCACCAAAAGCAAGATAATCTACAATCCAGTATTCAGGAATTCCAATTCCTTCATATTCACCAAATTTTTTGAAGTAGTCATCACGCCAATTAGTACTTACTACTTCAACAACCAATGGAATTGATGTACCCTGAGTAACTGTCGATTCTTTTTTCCAAAGTGGTTCATTTACTAAGTTAGAGCGATTCAATAACAAGAGATCTGGCGAATAACCTGACTCACTTTCAGGTGGTTTGACTAACGCAGTTTTGGGTATGGAATAAGGTAGATTGAGACGGACATATTCTAAAGTGAATTTTTCAGCCAAAAATCCGATAATATCTTCGTGGTCGCCTGTAGGCTGTGGCATCTCAACAATCACTCCATCGTGTAATTCGTAGCGTCCACGATCGGGTTTCCACTCCACAAATTCTTTAAAAGTCACTAGCTTGGGTAAAGCTTGACTCATACTGCCTCCAGTTAAAGACTAGTGTAAGTTACTGCTGAATCAAGCGATCGCATGGCAATAGCTCTTATTATTAACATTTAAGCAACTCTTCCCCTGCAAATGAGGAAGAGTTAGAAGTGAAGTTCTCCACAGTTTAATAAGGCGGATAACCAAAATCATCTTCATCTGGATAAACATAGGAATTAGAAACCCCCGCCGCTACCATCTTGGTTGGTTCCGCCTTCACTGGTTCCTTACCAAACTCCTTGTGTTCTTCGTAATTCCTAATAATTACTTCCGATTCTTCGGAATCAGAAGCAATCATATATTGTGTTAACGTTGCAATTGTGGGATGTTTGTAGTCCACAGTGGAAGCAACTAAAACTGTATTGGGTTCAATACCTCTTTCTTCAGAATCAATTATGGGGCAAAAAATCCCGTGGGCGTGAAATAGCGGGCCTTTTGGTGTCAAGGGTAACTTGCGGTATCCAGCATAAGCCCTTTCTAATTCGGCGAGGAACCCACCAGTAATTCTACCTTGTTGATACTCACAATAAGCTTTGCTGAAACTAGCTCCTGCTGCACCATTCAAAGTTAGTTGCAGTGGTAATTCATGTAAAAACTTTTTATCTTCTCCAACTAAAAAAATTAAATAACGTGTAAAAGTTTTAAATTTAAGTTTGTCTGCTAAAAAAGCATCATAATGATCTTTTAATGTACCTAGCTTCACACCAGTTTCTCGGTCTTTGACTGATAATGGCCCCCGACGCACTATCACTAGGCGTGGGGTGGTGGTGATATACACCGTTTCGATCCCGGAGCTAAATTCATGCTCCACCTGCTGCCAATTTTCATCCGGCTGAAAGCCTACAGCATCTGCATTATCTAGCTTAATAGCCAAACCATAAGGCTGGATGCCATCTTGGCCATACCGAGGATTAATCATCTGACACCAAGGAATGACTTGAGAAGGCGGTGCATTAAATTTATCGTCCTCAAAGTCGAATTTTGCAGATGGTTTCATTGTCTTAGGCATTTGCGAGTGTCTTGCTAATCCAGTGTAAGAAATTCGTGGGGCATTGGAGTGGGTAGTGGCTTTTGTCTAATTAGACACAATAATTCTATGATTAACCAGGGCTGAATATTGGCGATCGCACCCGAGACAGAGAAGTTAAACAATGATACCTTTTGTATCGACCAAAGCGCACATTCAGCAAGATTTTAACAATAGCTTTAGAGAAGGCAGTAAGCAGAAGTATCGATCAATGACTCTTGACTCTGTACAGACCTGCCATGGCACGTCTCTACAACTCTTAACTTAGCTTTATCATTAATCTAAAATCAAAAATTTTTCTATGCTTGACCTTACCAAACTAACTCGGCAAATGCAGGGTTTGAGTCAGCATCTCACACAAGAAGCTGCTGCCAGTCGTCAACGTTTAGAATTAGCTCAAAAACATTTCCTTGACGCTTGCGATCGCCAAGAAGAATTCGTACAGAAACAGGAAAAATGGCGCGATCGCATTCTGTTTGCCAATGCTACTCCCCTAGAACCACTCAATACTTGCATAGAGATTCCCGTTCCACCAAAAGTTCACACCGTTCTCGCCACCGATGGTTCCCAAATCGCCCCTAACCATCACGAAATCGCTTACTGCTATCTCCTCAACATTGGCCGTGTTGTCTTACATTATGGTCAAAATAAACACCCTATTCTAGATAGTCTGCCGGAGATATTTTATCGTGCTGAGGATTTATACGTTTCGCGCCAGTGGGGAATTAGAACCGAAGAATGGATGAGTTTCTGCCGTACTGCCAGCGAAGCAACGGTATTAGCAGAATTGGCGTGCAGCCTGAAAGAGGAGGGGGAGAAAGGGAGAGAAGGAGAGGGGGGGAAATTAGGAGGGGAACAGAGGGAGAAGGGGAGAGGGGGGGAAATGAACAATTCAAAATTTCCTCCACTCCCCCACTCCTCCACTCCCGCACTCACCATCACCCCATCCCGAATACCCACGCTAGCAATGGTGGATGGCTCGTTAATTTACTGGTTTTTAGAGCAATTGCCTTCTGATGCGCGCGATCGCATCTTACCTCCCATCCTCCAAGCTTGGCGGCAAATGCGGGATGCTCAAATCCCTTTGATGGGTTATCTAAGTGCATCTCGTAACATTGAAGCAATGAACTTCTTGCGTCTTTTAGCCTGTCCTCATCCAGTCCCTGATTGTATGAGCTTTTGCCCAAATCAAATGGAAAAAGTAGCTTGTAAAGTATTTGAAGCACTGCGAGATACTACTCTTTGGGCAACGCAACTCAAACCAGGACAACGCGGGCCTCTATGGCGCAGTAACGCCCGCATCCTAGACTTATACGAAGACTTGCAGATTTACTTTTGTTACGTCCACGTGGGAGCCGAAATTGCCCGGATAGAAGTGCCTGCCTGGGTAGCTGAAAATACCTCTGTATTTGATGAATCATTAGGACTTATGCTGGCACAAGTGCAGAAAGGATATGGCTATCCGGTAGCTATTGCTGAAGCACATAATCAGGCGGTAGTACGTGGTGGTGATAAAGCACGTTTCTTTGCTTTGTTGGAACGGCAAATGATTAAAGCGGGTTTGAAAAATGTGGGAACTTCTTATAAGGAAGCACGGAAGCGAGGAAGTATTGCTTAATTGATATCTTGCACCATACCCTGCACCGAAGGGCTACGCCCTACAATTGGAAGAGCCAGAGACTCCTAATTCTCACCTGCCAAGTAGAACCTGGTAACTAGGGACTAGGAACAGACACTATCCACAAATGAATCTGCGGCGGAGGAAGCGGCTTGGGCGATGCTTTAAACTTACGCGCATATTGTAGTTAATAGATAAAATAAGCATTAAAGTTGAAACTCGAAAATTTTAGAATATCACTGAAGCATTTTTGCTTACAAATTCTCCAACTTTAGAGAACTTAAAAATTCTCCGTGAAAACAACTCATGCAAAATCTAGGCACATCACAGGCAACAGAGCTGAGTTTAGAACTATTTCATGTTCAAACCAACACATCTTTTGAAATGCCGCCGAATTTTCCGATAATTTACATTGGTAAGCCAAATGAAAAAATCAACCCAGATGTAGATGTCTCTGGCTTACCAGATGCTGATATAGTTTCTCGCCTGCACGCAAAAATTCAAGTAGAAGGCAACACCTACTATATTGAAGATCTGGGAAGTTCCAACGGCACATATCTCAACAACACCAAGCTAGAGCCAAGAACTCGCTACCCTCTCAACCTAGGGGATAGAATAGACTTCGGTCAGGGAGGTAAAGTAACTTTTATATTTCAAAATAGACAAGAAAATCCAGTAAATCGTATTTCTATCTCTGACCAAACAGTATTTCCACCCCAGAGAACCGGCACCAAAACAATATATCAAACTGATAGAACAAGCAAGGTCGTAGGTTCAGCGCTAATGGTTGCAGGCATCTTGATTTTAGCAGCCAGTACCCAGGTTGGAATTTTTATACGTCTTCCAGGTGTTTTGCTAAGCATTGCCGGGGTTGCCGTTTTGCTAATTCCTCGTATCAACCGCACGATCGGATGGCTTTTGATATTGGCAGGAATTGCAGTAATTGTTTTTACTGGTGGTTTATTTGCGTCTGTGAATCTTTTGTCTGTTTTAGTTGCATCTGTTTTATTGGCTGCCGGTTATCTACTTTTTAGTACTGGAAGAATTTGGAAGTACGATTTGCAAACTCTCCAGGGATTGGTAAATAAGCAGAGACGCAATTAATCGCCTTTAATGACATGACACTGCGTGATGGCGAACAAGCTGCCGGTGTTGCGTTCAACTTTGAGGAGAAAGTAGCGATCGCTAAATTTTTAGATACTATTGGTATTCAGGAGTTAGAAGTTGCTATTCCCGCTATGGGTGAGGATAACGAGCCATAGCAGCAATTTGCGACTTGGGTTTGCGAGCTAGTCTACTCGGTCAGAAAGAAGCGATGTAAATATTGTAGTGCGGGCATTTTGCCCGCTATGCATGTACTAGAAAACTTTATGACTCTAGCTCTATCTCTTCTGTTTCCTCTTCTTCAAGATTATAGGAATTGTAACCCACAATCTCAGCTATTTCTCCTTCTTCTTCCTCTTCATCGTAAGAAAAGTATTCCTCAGCAGTTCGTGGTATTAATCGACCAGTGTCTCTCAACCATTCCAAAAAGGAATGCTCTTGCTTTAAAGGAATAACAAAAGCACGCTGATTGCGGGGTTCTTCATGGAGAGCAGAACTCAACTGTTTCACCATATTTACTTACCCCTACAAGACTATATATTTACTATTTTATCTTTTCAATAGCAAGCAGTTATTTGGGACTGTCAATTGTAATATTCATTTCTATTACTTTGGTCGTACCCTTGATTAAATCCTAGTTACATTTCTTATTAAGTGACATACTCCCACACTTACCGCTTGCGGAAGTGTGGGCTTCTCAGACAATCCGGCTATTGTGCGCGGAGGCTCTGAGCTTTAAGAACGGAATGCCCTAGCTCTATTTTTTATTCCGTGGGTTAGGGAGACATAGGTATGGCGATCGCATATACTAACCACAGCGTTGTTGAATCCATGTGAATGGGGTAGCAGTTGATAACTGTCGATTTCGACGGTTGTTTTTTATAATTTCTTATCTTGATTGTGGCAATTTTTTGCATTTAGTGCGATGATCAAAATTAAGAGTAGAGTTGCGATCCCCAAATTCAAAATCTAAAAAATATCCTCAACTCCTAATTTGTAACTATTGAATATAAAGTGACTCAAAATAGAGCGATCGCGACTAATTGTAGAGGAGTGAGTAGCATGTTCACTAAAGCAACTAAGCAGAAGCATGAGTGCAAAACAGACTAGAAATACGGATTTTAGGTCAATTGCCTGAAAAACTCATTCACAGAACCAATAAATATCTAGTAGTGAGGAGGGATTATGCAACTGCCACTGCAAATCACCTTTCACAAGATGACTCCATCAGAAGCAATAGAAGCAAAAATTCGCCGGTGTGCTGCAAAACTAGAACGTTTCTATAACCGGATTATCAGCTGTCGAGTCATAGTTGACGCACCTCATCGGCATCAGCGTAACGGTAAACAGTATCATGTGCGAATTGACCTCACCGTACCTAATGCGGAACTAGTTGTGAACCGTTATCCGCCGAAACATCAAAGTTATGAAGACATATATGTAGCGATTCGCGATGCCTTTGATGCGGCAAAACGCGAACTGCAAGATTATGCCCGTCTGCGTCGCCATGAAACTAAGACACACGAATTGCCACCTTATGGTCGGATTGGCAAGTTATTCCCAGAAGAAGGTTATGGCTTCATCGAAACAGCTGATGGCGACGAAGTTTATTTTCACAAGAACAGTCTCTGTAATGGTGATTTTGAGCAGTTGCAGCTAGGAGACAAAGTTCGTTTTGCCTACTCCCAAGGTAACAAAGGACCTCAAGCTAGCACTGTTAGATTACTTGGCAAACACCATTTAGTTGGTTGATGGTAGTTAGTAGTTAGTGGTTGTACCAGACGTGCCATGGCACGTCTGTACATTAGTTAGTAGTTAGTAGTCGGTTGGTTGTAACAGCCAGTTATCAACAAACAATAAATACCAAACACCAAACAACGAGTACCAAACAACGAATACTTCCTCACAAGTTCCTCACATTTTCTTTCTATCGTAAAGATGAGACAAGATCTCTCTTCTTGGTAAAAACAGTTTGGCGTTCCTCTCAGAAGTGGTTATTAATAGTGTTGAAATATCGAGTTTGAATTAATAATTATTGGAGGCAAAGATTATGCCAATTACTCGTTGGGAACCCTTCCAAGACATAGAACTTTGGGAACCTTTCGGTTTGCAACCTATGCGGGAAATTGAGCGTATGCAACAGCGGATGAATCGCATATTCGACCGACTGATGCCCACTGTCGATCGCGAAGTTTCTGGACTTAGCTTTGTTCCTTCCGCTGAAATGGAGGAAACGGATCAAGCAGTGATCCTCAAACTCGAAATTCCGGGAATGGAAGCTAAAGATTTGCATGTAGAAGTCACTGAAGACACTGTTTCTATCCGTGGCGAACGCAAGTCTGAAACTAAGACCGAAGAAAAGGGCATGGTACGCTCTGAATTCCGCTACGGTATGTTTGAACGGGTTATTCCTTTGCCAGTTCATGTTCAAAACGATAAAGTTACAGCCGAATACAAACACGGCATTTTATGTTTGACTTTGCCTAAAGCTGAAGAAGCGAAGAAAACAGTTGTCAAAGTCAACTTAGATTAACTTCTTCGTGGACTCAATTCACCACCATTTTCTTGGCAGTTTCCATCAAAAAATGACAAGCAAAAACCTTTATAGAGAGTAGAACAAAGGTTGAGAAGGCAGGATTGACAGGAAGCTTTAGACAAGAGTCTTCCTGTTAATCCTGTTTCTTCACCAGAGGAAAGGGTGTGAGGGAAATTCAATGGTTTGTAACAGTCAGCAATTCCCCTGTACCCCTACTGAAAAGGAGGTGAGATTGATGACGATGATATTCCGAGATCGCACACAAGCAGGTCAAATGTTAGCCAGAAAGCTGTCAGCCTATGCCAACCGCCAAGATGTTATCGTTGTAGCTTTACCTCGTGGTGGCGTACCAGTGGCGTTTGAAGTGGCAAAGGCGCTAAATGTTCCGTTAGACGTCTGCATAGTCAGAAAACTTGGCGTACCACATCATAAAGAACTGGCTATGGGCGCGATCGCTGCTGGTGGTGTGAGAGTATTGAATTACGATGTTGTCAGTTGGTTAGGTATATCTAGTAAAACAATAGATGAGGTAGCAGCCAAAGAATTGCGAGAATTGCAGCGCCGCGATCGCGTTTATCGAGGTGAACGTCCGCCGCTTGATGTGCGCAATCGCACGGTGATTTTGATAGATGACGGTATTGCTACAGGTTCGACCATGCGGGCTGCGATTGCGATTTTGCGACAGCAGCAGCCTCAAAGGATTATTGTTGCAGTTCCAGTTGCACCGCTAGAAACTTATAGGGAACTGCAAGCCGAAGTAGACGAAGTAGTGTGCCTGTTAACACCAGAACCAATGAATGCGATCGGTCTTTGGTATGAAAATTTCTCGCAAACAACCGATGAAGAAGTACGTGAACTGTTGGCAAAGCAGCTCGCAGCCAGCGTTAATTAGGGGAGTGGGAATGGGGAATTGGGCATTGGGCATTGGGCATTGAGAATGGGGTATCTATTTTGTCGAAGTAGTATTTTCAAGATAGAAGGCAGAAACTAGGAGGAGTATTCTAAATTCTCAGTCTCCCACTCCCCATGTGTCTTCAGAGTCTCTATTATCAACTCGGAGGGGAAACCCATGAATTCAGTATCTATGTGTAACCCGCAAGAACAGATAGTTGCAGTTGAGCTTGGCTTAGTTCGCTTGCAAGCAGAACTGATCGTGCCTGAAACTGCCAAGGGGATTGTTTTGTTTGCACATGGTGGTAGCAGCCGATACAGTACCCGCAATCGTTATCTTGCTCATATTCTACGTCAGGCAGGGCTAGCAACTATTTTAATTGACTTGCTGACAAAGGAGGAAGAAGCGATTGACCTGCGAACCAAGCATTATCGCTGCGATATCAAACACCTAGCTGCACGCTTAATAGGAGTAACAGACTGGCTAGCTGAGAACCCCATTACCAGCAATCTCAAAGTTGGTTACTTTGGGCACGGAACTGGTAGTGGTGCAGCATTGCTAGCAGCGGCAGAACATCCAATGGGGGTTGGGGCGATTGTCTCACGCAGTGGCCAAATTGACTTGGTGTGCGAAGCACTTTCCTACGTGCAATCCCCAACACTGTTGCTTGTAGGAAGCAACGATTTACCAGTAATTGCGATGAATGAGGATGCTTTGGCATTAATTTCTGCACAGAAGAAACAGCTAGAAATAATTTCAGGGGCAACTCATAACTTTGATGAGCCAGGAGCACTCCAAGAAGTAGGACGACTAGCAAGTCAATGGTTCAAGCATTATCTTACGACAAAAAAGCAGCGAGACTTGCACATTCACGCGATGTCACTTGTTTAGTTAGTAGTTGGTGGTTAGTAGTTGGTGGTTAGTAGTTGGTGGTTAGTAGTTGGTAGTTAGTAGTTGGTAGTTAGTAGTTAGTAGTTAGTAGTTAGTAGTTAGTAGTTAGTAGTTAGTAGTTAGTAGTTAGTAGTTAGTAG